>CAZSIG010000039.1:0-14450 GCA_964606195.1 uncultured Anaerolineales bacterium | reverse complement strand
GCCTTAACCACCGCCGTTCGCTCCGCGCAGATGGTGGGACCGAACGCGACGTTTTCCACATTACAGCCGGTGTAAATCCGTCCCGACTTGCCGCGCAACGCCGCGCCGACCTTATAGCCAGAATAGGGCGCGTAGGCTAACTCGCGCACGCCTATAGCTATCTCGATTAACTCCTTATCGGCGGCGGTGAGCGGCGCGGTTTTACGTTCTTTTATGATTTCCTTTGTCGGCAAATCCTGCGCCTGTGGCGTCCTCTTGACGCGCGCGGGCACGCCATAGGCGATACTGCCAGCGGGGACATCTTTGGTAACTACCGAGCCGGCGCCGATACGCGCCCCCGTCTTCACACACACCGGCGCGACCAGCATAGCATCGCTGCCGATGAAAACATCATCCTCGATGACAGTCGCGTGTTTCTTCGCGCCATCGAAATTACAGGTAATCGTCCCCGCGCCGACGTTGACGTTTCGCCCGATGTCCGCGTCGCCAACATAGCTGAAATGCCCCATTTTAGTATTATCACCGAGATACGATTTTTTTATTTCACCAAAGTTACCCACATGCACGTGCCGCCCCAGATGTGCGCCGGAGCGCAGGTGCGAGAAGGGGCCGACATCGCTATCGTCGTCCATCACCGCGTTGATTACCATTGATGAGATGATCCGACAGCGATTGCCGACTTTGGCATTGCGCAGAAACGCGTTGGGACCGACGCCACATTCGCGCCCGATGACCGTTTTGCCCTGAATGAAGGTATTGGGATAAACGATACAATCTATCCCCAACCGCGCCGATGCGTCGATGTACGTGGACGCGGGGTCGATAATTGTCACACCGTTGAGCATTAGCCGTTCGTTAATGCGCTGGCGCATAATCGCTTCCGCCTCCGCGAGGTGCACGCGCGTGTTAATCCCCGTGAATTCGGTGAAATCATTCGCTGTCACCACCGCGACGCGCTGGTTATCGCTGACTGCGATTTCCACTAAATCGGTGAGATAATATTCCCCTTTGGCACTCAACGGAATGCGCTCCAGATTATCCCACAGCCACGCGGCGCGAAAACAGTATATGCCGGTGTTAAGCTCGGTTATCAACTTCTGCTCCGGTGTGGCATCCGCCTCCTCCACAATGGCTAACACCTTGCCCGTCTCATCGCGCACGATACGCCCGAAACCATGAGGGTCAGCGGAACGCGCCGTCAACATCGTGAGTGTCGCGTTCTCCTCCTCATGTTTCTGCAACAACTGCCGCAAGGTGTTCATCGTGATGAGCGGCATATCGCCGTACAACACCATCACTTTGTCCGCCTTGTCCCTGAGCACCGGCGCGGCTTGTTGCACCGCGTGTCCGGTGCCGAGCCGCTCGGTCTGCTCTACGTAAATCAAATCCTTGTCCAGCGTGGCGCGCACTTGCTCCGCGCCGCGCCCGATGACCAGCGCGAGGTCGCCCGCGCCTAACTGCTCCGCGGTATTGAGCACGTGCTGCACCATCGGCACGCCGGCGACGCGGTGTAGCACTTTGGGCAAACTGGAACGCATTCGCACTCCCTGCCCCGCCGCGAGGATAACTACTGCAAATGACATTTTTCACTCCTTATCTCCACTCTTCCGTATCCAAAATTATCGTCACGGGACCGTCGTTGAAGATTTTGACCAGCATCATCGCGCCGAACTCACCCTGCTCAACGTGCAAGCCGGTCTGGCTCACAAAGCCGATGAATTCATCCACCAACGGCGCGGCTATATCGGGCGGGGCGGCGGCGGTGAAACTGGGACGGCGCCCGCGCCGCGAGTTGGCATACAGCGTGAACTGCGATATGACTAGAATTTCACCTCCTACATCCAACGCGGAGAGGTTGAATTTCCCATCTGCGTCGTTAAAGATGCGTAGTTGCGCGATTTTATCAGCTAGTTTCGCCGCGTCCTGCGATGTATCGCCCTCCGTCACCCCTAACAACACGACCAAACCCGCGCCGATTTTCCCTACAACTTCGTCCTCAATGGTAACGCTCGCCTCTGTGACTCGCTGAATTACTGCTCTCATAAATGCTATTTCTCTAATTAGTAGTTTTTAATTCCACCGCAGAGGACGTGAAGCGCGCGAATCTTTTCTCCGCGCCCTCTGCGACTCAGCGGTGAAATAAATATGCTTCTTGCGCTAATCTATATAATCGGTTATCATACACCCGTCTTGTCTGACTAATGATCGCAGATTACGTTCAGACGACAGAGGATGACGCGAATATGAAAAAGATGAAACTGATAATGAATTGGGACGTTAAGCCCGCCCGCGAACACGATTATATGCTTTTTGTGTCTCAGGTATTCATTCCCGAAGCGACCAAGTTGGGCTTGCAGTTGACGGACGCGTGGTATACGGTGGCAGGAGAGGGACCGCAGATTCTTATGGCGGGTGTAGCGGACAACCTCGCGGCATTAGAGGCTATTCTGGAAAGTGAGGAATGGGGCACGCTGATGGAACACTTACGAGATTACATCGCCAATTTCCAAAGTAAAATCGTGCGCTCGACGGAACGCTTCCAAATCTAAACCGCGCGGTTGTCAATTATCCATGTTACATAATGCGCCTGTCACTTATTGAGTGGCGGGCGATTTTAGTTCTTTATAGTTCGCGGGGCTACAAGCAAAAATCTGCCACTAATTGCACCAATTAACACAAATGAGCAAAAATTAGAGCAATTCGTGCAATTAGTGGCAAAAAATCAATCGTATATTAAGTTGACCCTGCAAATTCCCAAAGAGCCGCGATTTTATTTGGTCAGTCCGATTTACTCTCAGTTTCGCCATTCTCTGTGGATTTAGTCTCCTCTTTTTTCTCCGCGCCGCTCGCTTCTTTCTTGCTATCTTCCTCCGTCTTCTTACTTTCGGCACCTTTGCTTCCAGAATTAGCATCGGGCGCATCGGCGCGGTTGTCGGTCACATAGAACCCCGAACCCTTAAATACTATCCCCACCGGATGGATAACTTTCCGCACACTTCCCTCACATTCTGGGCATACAGTTATCGGCGCGTCGCTGAATTTTTGCAGACGTTCAAAATTGAAACCACAATCATCACATTGATATTCGTAGATTGGCATGAATTACGATTCTACCTCCGCGAAGACAGACTACGCTATCATAGTCTGCGTTCTTTTTTGCTCTAGCGTTCAGGATTCTACTACAAAACCGCGTAGCGCACAAGTGAACGATGAAAATCTTATCTTACGGAACTTACACAGTCGGTCAGGTGCCCGTCACTTTCCGAAGTGACGGGCACCTGACCGCGCTCATTAGCGGGCAATGATGATCAGAAAATCACGGTGCCGAGAAAAAGCGACTTTGGCTCTCCCTCTTTCGCGGTAGCTGCGTAAGTACTGTTCGCCGCCGAGTGAACTCGGCGCGGCTACCGGAAACATGCTGAAGCATGTTCAACATAACGCGCTTCAGCGCGTTTCTCATAGCAACTCACGGGGCGCGCGGCGCGAGACAGCAAACTGTCAGGCAGCTAGAAGGAGCTACAGTCTTTACGCCAGCATCATCCATACAATCAGTGTTCATCATTGTAAATCAGTGTCCCTTCCTCAGAGTAATCAACTAAACCTCATCACAATCAAAGTCATATCATCGTGCGGCTCCGCGTCTCCCACGAAACCGCGCACATCGCCCAATATCCACTCTAAAATCTCCCACGCGCTGCCGCGCGGCGCGGTCTCCACGCGTTTCATCAACCGGTCAAAGCTGTATAATTCTCCCCGCGCGTTCATCGTCTCCACTACGCCATCGCTACTCAAAATCAACACATCACCGGAACTCAAAAGCTGGTGGCTGCCTTGATACTCCGTCCCGAACATCACCCCCAGCGGAAACCCGCTTACATCTAACCACTCGACTGTGCCATCGGCATAACGCAATAATGGCGAAATCACCCCCGCGTTCCCCGCTTGCAACTCCCAGCGCGCCGCGCTTCCATCGTTATGAGGCTCCAAAACCAAATAGGCGAGCGCGGTGTTCAGTTTATTCCGTTGTGTGTAGTACCAAAGCTTGCGGTTCAGCTTCTCCAAAAAGACCGCGGGGGATAACTCGCGGCGTACCTCGTTCGAGAGTATACCGAATGATAATGACATCATCAACGCTGCTTGCATCCCCTTGCCCGAAACATCTCCAATGACCACGCCCAACTTGCCCTCATCGAACACGAAGTAATTGTAAAAATCTCCTCCCACCTGCCGCGCCGGCTGCGATATATCCGCGATCTCTAAGCCGGGCAACTCTGGAGCACCTAGAGGTAGCAGACTAATCTGAATCTGCCGCGCAATCTCCAATTCGCGTTCTAGTTCTGCCATCTCGTATTCGTGCAACCGCGCCTGTTCCAGCGCGACCGCCACCTGGCTCGCGAACGCGAACACTGTTTCAGAATCCTCTGCGGTGTAGTGAACGTTATCCTCACGTCCCACGAAGAGCAGTCCGATTGGGCGATCCTGCACCAATAACGGTGCGTTGATGAACGAGCGAATATTCGCCAAATTATCAGCAGGGTTCCAGTTATCGGCGTGATGCACATCGGGCACCAGCACCGGGTATTTTTGGCGCAACGCCGCCGCGTTCAGCGGATACTCATCCACCGCGATGGTAAACTTATCCATCGTGTTCCCTCTGTAATCTCGCCCCGCGACGAGTGTCAGTTCACTATCGGAGAGCAAGGTCACGCTGGTGTAGTGATACGTGATGACATTTTTCAACTGCGCGATGATCAAGTCCAAAACTCGGTCCTGTTCCAGTGAACTGCTGACGATACGCGCCACTTCGCGCAGCGTATCGGACAATTTACGGCGTTCTTGTTCACGCTGAAACGAGGCTTCCAATTGCCGCCGCGACTCGCGCAGCGCGCTCTCCGCCTCTTTACGTTCGGTGATGTCGCGTATCGTCTCGATGGCGCCAACGAGATTACCTTCGAAGTCATACAACCCCGCGGCTGTGCCGACCAGATATCGCCCCCCATGTAAATGCGGCACGTAATTCTCACCGGTGAGGGTATTCCCATGTCGCTGAATGTGTGTATATTTTTGCTCAAATCCCTCGCGCGGTTCGGTAACTAAATCTATGAGAATCATTCTTCTCTCATCGTAGAAGGGGATGGCATACTCGTAGTCGCCTTTGCCCAACATATTCTCCGCCTTGAATCCTGTCATCCCTTCCATAGCGCGGTTCCAGGCGATGACTTTGCTCTCTTCATCGATGACGAAAGTCGCGTCGGGCAGAAAATTGATGATGTCCGCCAACTTACGCTCAGAATCTTGAAGTTCTATTTCTGCTCGTTTTTGCTCTGTCGTATCGCGCAGGATAATCATTTTCCCGTTCAGATGTCCGCGCTGGTCAGTCAACAGTGAAACTTGAACTTCGTAGTAACGGCGCGTTCCCCGAGTGTCCAAATTGATGCAAAGCTGCATCTCAGCTTCTACGTGAATGATATCGATCAGTTCGCGCCAGAAGCTTAACGCCTCCGTAGCTGGCTGTCCAACCGCCTGAGTGAGCGAAAGTCCGATGATGCTTTGTGCCGCGGCGTTGAGATCTACGATGCGATTTCGATTGTCCAACACGATCACTCCATCGCTCATGCACTCGACGAGCGCGTCGCGCGCCGTCGGTACCAAATCTAACAGGTGATAGCGAAAAACCGCCCAAGCGAACGCCGGGCCGGTAACCGCGAGACCGAGCGGTGTAACATCCAGGTTTATTACGCCTAGAGCCAAAGGGATACTCGCTAATGCCGGTGCGAGCGCGCCGCTCAAAAGGATAATCGCCTGCCGCCGATAGATACGCGCAGAACGCAATACCATCCGCACAATGAGGATTATCCCCCCTAACATTAGTGAATAACTATACGCGATGTGCACCCAGTACCACGCGCCGTAATCAGCCACTGATAACATCATAAAACCGTCGCGCTGGAAGTCGATGCTGCGCCAGACCAATCCATGTGCCTCGTTAGTCCACACCAACAATGCGGTGATAAATTGTATCGCTGCTAGTCCTGCAATCTGACGCACCTTCATCACCGCGCGAGCGCCGGTATATTGGAGCGCGAAAACCACCCACGCCAGCGGCACAGCAACAACACTCATGTATCTAACCTTAGACCAAAAGAGGGATGTTTCCGGCGTTCTGCTGAGGTATTTGAACACCAAGGCTAAAGCCCAGCCCGCCGCGCCCAACATCAGCCACCCGAAGGGCACCGCGCCGCGCGTGTCGCGGTGTTGCCAGGCATACGCGGCTAAAGCGAGCGATATTATCGCGGATGCTAATACGATTATGATGTATAATGAGTAGGTCATTTTACGTACTCGAAAATAGGCGCAATGGGGATTGCGCCCTGCACGATACATTAGGGTGGTATCCCCATACCGCCGTTACCGCGCCGCGGTGATTTTCATTCATCGGTAGAGAGCTATGCTCATGGAAACTACTCCGAAAATAAATTGGTGCCGGAGGAATCGCGCAGTTATAAGACGCTATTCTCATACCACCGCGCCGCGCGCCCCTCACCCTAGCCCTGCGCGCAGCCTACTCGTAAGAGTGCTCCCCGGCGGGGAGAGGGAACTTGCTCCCCTCTCTCTGTTAGGGAGAGGGGCCGGGGGCATATGCGTCAACTTAATTTTAGGGCGACGTAAATTTCAGGCGCGGAGGCACATGATCAGCTCGCTCCAAGCCCCCGTCTCGGGGGCGTCTAAGCCTACAGCATCGCCCTATTTCTAAACGCCCCCGCGGACGGGGGCTTAGAGCGTAGGTACAGGCGCGGTCTGCGCTTAAGTTGACGCATATGGGGGCCGGGGGTGAGGGTGATTTTCGTCATTGGTAAAGAGCTATGCTCATGGAAACTACCTTGAACTTGCTGTAGGCGCACCCTTTATGGGTGTGCACGGCGCAGGCGTGAAGCCTGCGGCTACAGGAATTTCGCGCCAGTTCGTGGAATTACTACCCCTCCTCTTTCCAAAGCCTGAATCTGAACGCCGTCACCGCGCCGTTGTCGTTGCTCATCATCAAACTGCCGCCCAAATCTTTGTTAACGATAGTCTGTATCAAGTACATTCCCACACTATGGTTTTCTATATCAGAAATATTCGGCGGATAGCCGGGACCATCATCGCGAAATTCAATTAATACTTCATCATCCTCACAACTGATATTCACCCTAATGGACGCCACTTCGCGATCGCGCAAGGCATGTTTGATACTATTAGTTATCAACTCGTTAATCAGCAACGCCAGTTTGTTAGCCTGTGGCGCGTTAACTCGAATCGGTGAGGGAGAGACTTCGACAGAGACGCGCTTGCCGAAAGGAAGCGTTTGCAGGGAGACCCCGATGATCCTCTCAACTAAGTGTTTCAAAAGTATGGGTTTCCACTCGGACGCGGAGAGCAGGCTATGCACTGTGGCTAAGCCCTGAATACGATTGATCATATCTTTGATAAAGGCTCGACAAGGATCTGGTTCCTGCCTACGCGGATATCTCTGTTCCATATAGAGCAGTCCGATGATCGCGGAGAGGTTATTTTTGACGCGGTGGTTTACCTCGTTTAGCAACGTAGCTTTAGTCTTCGCGTCGCGGCGCGTCTGTTCATACAACTGCGCGTTCTTGAGCGCCAGGGCTGCCTGATCGGCGAAAATTCGTAGAATCGTCGTGTCAACCTCGTCGTAAGCCCCAACCTGCTCATTATCCACCGTGATCACGCCGAGCGCCTCTCCTTCCACTACCAGCGGCGCACCCATCCACCCATGAATCCAGGTCATGTCCGACCACAATTTCCAATTAGCATCATCTTGTACATCCGTAATCGCGGTAACTTTTTGTCGCTTGAAAACGCGCACCGTCGGGTTGTCCGCTGACAGGGGGATACGCTTGCCAATAAGTGTATCGGGGATAGCAATACCCTCATGAACTACTAAGTCATCCTCATCGCGCAGGAATATGCCTGCGCTACTATACTCGACCACGCGCCCCAGTTGCTCTACTATTCTGAGGAGCACCACATCGCGGTCTAAACTGCTATTCAGCACCTGAGCCACCTCGCGCAGACTTTCCGCCATCTCTTTTTGTCGTTGTTCCCGCATAAAAAGGCGCGCGTTATCGATCGCCCCCGCAAGCTGCCCCGCGACCGTCTCCGCTAATTGCACTTCGGCGGAGGTGAACTCGCGGTCAGCCTGCACAGTTGCCACACAAATCGTGCCGATTGCCTGACCGCGCGATAGTAGGGGCAAGACCATAACCTGCTGTACATCTCGTTCCTCCACAATGCGCCGCGAGTGACCAATATTCATGTCCATTTGTGTTCTACTTGTCACTGTTGGCTTGCACGTCTCGATCACCTGCGCTGAGAAGGGGCTTTGCGTCAATGGCAAATCCTCCCCTATAATGTGTGGGGCAGCAGTTTCGATGTGTTCAGTCATAGCCATGACGGTTAGTACAGTGCGTTCGGGATTGAGCAGCATGATGCCGCAGATCTCCGCGGCGAAGAGCTTGGCTAACTCCGGGGTGATACTGTCCAACAAAGTCTGAAAATCGAGCGTGGCAGAGAGTTTTTGCGTGATGCGGTTGAGTGTAGCAAGCTCCGCGACGCGCGCCTCTAGTGCTTCGTTGACTTGCTGTAATTCCGCCTCCACGCGTGTCCGCTCCGCGATCTCTTTTTGAAGGCGGACGTTTCGCTCCTTTTGTTCTCGCTGTAATTGATACAAAGCGAGATGCGTCTCGACGCGCGCCAGCGTCTCTTCACTGCGAAACGGCTTGGTGATATAATCTACGCCCCCCACCTCAAAGCCGCGTAGTTTATTCTTTTCCTCCCCTAACCCACTAATAAAAATAATCGGAATATCCCGCGTGCGCTCGTCCGCTTTTAGGGCTTTACAGACTTCATAGCCATCTAAACTCTGCATTATTATATCTAGTAAAATCAGGTCTGGTGGTTCCAATTGCGCGGAGGATAATGCCAACTGGGGGTTGAGCACCGGGCGCACGTTGTACCCTTGCTCAGTCAGTAGTTGATCTATAACTCGCAACGCGGCGCGATCATCATCAATAACTAGAATGTTTCCCAAAAATTCATTTTTCTGTTCAGTGGTCATGTCATTTTTCCTCTATTTCTTGGTATAGACGGTCAGCTTGCTCGTGGGGGGGCAAGGTTAGGGCTTTCTCAAAGTACAACCGTGTGACAAAAACCTCCCACAGGTTTGATCTTCCTGTGTCCCCACCTGCGGGAGGTTTGACGACTTTGAGAAGCCCTATCAAGGTGCGACGCACTTCGGAGTTGGCTTTTCCCAGACTTCCGAAGTTTCGGAAACGGAAAACTTCGAAAGTCTATACGCGGTCAAAAGCTATCATTCGAAGCAAGAACAACCTTAGTGTTCTTCGTGTCCTTTGTGGTTGATTCGAATAGCCTCCAAAATCTTACCATACTCGAAATCATCTGCCAAATCTTTCAGCGCGGTCGCTAGAGCCGCGTCATAACCGCGCACTCGCTCAATGAGGGCGAATATTTCATCCAACCTGCTGCGCACAGTGGCACGCTCCAGGTCACCGAGCAAATCTTCAGGCAGCGCGGCGAGGGCTGCTGGAGTCAAAATGTCGCGCGGCGCAGACGCAGCCTGTGGCGCGGTATATGGCTGATATTGCTCCGCGTAGATATAGCGCACTCCCAGATGCGCGCTCATCAGTTCGAACACCTCCGCCTCCTTGAACGGCTTGGATAGAAAATCGTCGAAGCCCGCGGAGAGGGCGCGCATCCGTTCCTCTTCAAAAGCGTGCGCGGTCAGCGCGATGATGATGGGCGACGCAGCGGCGCGGTCGTCTCCATACATCGCCTGAATACGCTCCGTCGCCTCGTAGCCGTTCATCACCGGCATCCGTATATCCATCCAAATCAGGTGCGGCTGCCAACTATCGCATATCTCGACCGCGCTCGCGCCATCATTCGCCTCTTTGATCTCAAATCCCAGCGGACTCAGGAGCCTGACCAGCGGCTGGCGATTGTCCCATTTATCATCCACAACGAGAACGCGATAGGTCGGCTGCCCCGCCGCCAAAGCGAGAACGCGGCGCGGCGATTCTGTCGTCGGCACGGCGACGGCGGCAGCTTCAATCGCGCGTACTTGAATATCGAACTCGAACTTAGACCCGCGTCCTACCTCGCTCTCCACGCTCATCTCGCCTCCCAACAATTCGGCGAATCGGCGGCTGATGGGCAGTCCCAATCCGGTACCCTCTTGTATTTTCTTGCCCGCCTCCGTCTGGATAAACGCCTCGAAAATATTCTCCTGTTCTTCAGCGGAAATGCCGAGCCCGGTATCCTCTACCGCGAAAGATAATCGACAACCTGCCGCCTGCCGCTTGCTACGAACGCGCAAGTCTATGCCTCCTGTCTCCGTGAATTTGAGCGCGTTGTTGAGCAGGTTAATCAATATCTGGCGCAATTTGACCTCGTCGGTGCAAATGTAGCGCGGCACGTTCGCGGCGCGGTCGAACGTAAGTCGCAAATCTTTGGTTACGGCGCGCAGGTGGAACATATCTTCAAGACTATCGAGCATCGCGTGAAGGTCGAAATTCTTCTCATTCACCGTCGCGCGCCCCGCCTCGATCTTGGACAGATCGAGCACCTGATTGATCAATCCTAACAGATGCTCTCCGCTGCGCAAAATAGTATCGAGGCTGTCCTGATGCTCCGGCGGTATATCGGGGCTGCGCGCCATGATCTGCGCGAAGCCCAGTATGGCATTCAGCGGCGTCCGCAGTTCGTGGCTCGTGTTCGCCAGAAAGACACTTTTCGCGCGATTGGCGCGCTCCGCCTCCTCGCGAGCTTGCTGCGCGTCCTCGAACAGCCGCGCGTTCTCGATGGCGACTGCCGCCTGATTGGCGAAGGTCTGTAGATGCTGTGCGTCCGTCTCCGAATACTCCGCGATATTGAAGCTGTCTATCGTCAATACGCCGACCGCGCGTTCTCCAACCAGCAGGGGCGCGCCCATCCAGGCGTGAATGGGTTCCTCATCTTCCCACTGCTGCCAATTAGGACTAGCGTGAACGTCGTCTATAATCTTGACGCGCCTATGCTTAAACACCTGCGCGACAGGATCATCACTTTCTATGAGAATGCGCGATCCAAAGAATTTCTCTACAATCTTCGCCCCTCCGGAGAGCACCAACGCGTCATCGTCGTGCAGAAATATTCCCGCGCTATCGTAGCGAATGACGCGTTCGACCTGCTCCAAGATTCTATCGAGCACGGTCTTCAGATCCAGGCTGCTGTTCAACGCCAGCGCAACTTCGCGTAGGCTCTCCGCGACCTGCCGCTGGCGCTGTTCCTTCGCGAACAAGCGCAGATTCTCTATGCCCCCGGCGATCTGCCCCGCGATGGTCTCTATCAGCGTAATCTCTTCGGGAGTGAACACCCTACCGGGCTGATCACTTCCCATCGTGATGGTGCCGAACGCCTGCCCGCGCGTCAGCAAAGGGGTGATCAACTGACACGTCCCGCGCCGCTCTTCCATGAGCTTATGAGCATTCTCCGCCAAAAGATCGGCGCGGTCTGGCGTGATCACGATCGTCTTGCCCGTCTCGATGACGCGCGCGTCCGCGGGGTTGTTGTCCAGCGAAAACGAAAATCCGACCGCGTTGGGCTGGTCAGGATGGATAGAATATTCCGCTACCAATCGCAACTCCGTGCGGGCTTCATTGAGCAAGGTGATGCCGCAGCCGTTGGTGTTGAATAGTTCCGTTATCGTTCGCGTCACTGCCTGCAAGGTGCTCGGCATGTCGGTCATGGTGGATATCGTTTGGAAAATGGTGTTGAGCGCGGAGAGTTCCTTGATACGCTGCTTTAACTTCGCGTTTGCGCGCTGCACCGTTTGCTCGGCGCGGTTGCGTTCGGTGATGTCGTGAATCATCCCGAAAAAGGCTTTCACCGCGCCGTCGTCGTGAAAATGCGGCACCAGATTAACCGCGACCACTCGCTCTTCCCCGTATCGCTTGACCACGTTTTCAAATGACACTTTTTGCCCCGCCAAGACTTTTTGGTAAGCGGGCAGCGCTCTGAGATAGGCATCTTCCGCTAACGTATCGCGAATGAGCTTGCCGGTCAACTCCTCCTTAGTGCGTCCATACCATTTCGCGTAGGCTTCGTTCACGTACAGGTAGCGCAGTTCCGCGGAGACGTAGGCGATCAGCGCGGGGACGCCGTCGGCGATCAAGGCGAGCTGCTCTTGACTGTTTCGCAGTTCTTCCTCCGCGAGCTTGCGGTCGGTGATGTCTTGGAGAGTGCCGATCACGCGCAGCGGATTACCCCCCGTGCCGTATACCGCTTCACTATGACCGAGCAGGTAGCGCATTTCTCCATCGGGGCGAAAGATGCGCTGTTCAAACATCGCGGCTTCTCCTTCCTTGATCGCGGCGTCGATCAGCGCGAAACTACCTTCCCTATCTTCAGGGTGAATTCTCTCCCTAACACCTTCCAGTGTCAAATCGATTGAACGCGGCTCCAGCCCGAATATGCGGTAGGTCTCATTCGACCAGACTAATTGATTCGTCGCGAAATTCCAGTCCCAACTCCCGAAGTGCGCGATCTCCTGTGCCTTAACCAGATTTGCCTCACTTTGCCGCAGCGCCTCTTCAATTCGTTTACGTTCGGTGACATCGATCATCGCGATCAACACGCGCTCGAAGGTATCGGCGTAGTCCGGCGCCACGAAAGACCGCGTAATCAGATATATCTGTTTACTACGCAAGGTGTAAATGGTGAGCTCACATTCAAAAATGAGATTTCCATTTGCAAGTGCCACGAGCAAGTCGCGTAGCGCGCAAAAGTAATTTTCACTGAGAGTCAAGTGCAAGTTTTGCACTAACTGCTCCTTGCTCTCTGCTTCATATAATTCCACCGCGGCTTCATTCACATCGCGAGTTTTGATCAGCGACATACAGTGCTTGACCATTTCAGGATGCGCGGTGAGATATGCGTTGAAGTCAGTTACTCCCGCGGCGCGCAGATTATCGAGATATATTTTTACTGCGGAGAAATCCTCCTCTCTGAGCGCGATAGGCGAGTCCTCGAACAGACTGCGATACCGCGCCGCGCTCTCCCGCAGCGCGGCACCCATGTGTTCTCGCGCCGCGATCTCGTTTTGCAGCGCCTCGTTAGCTTCCTGTAACTCCGCGTTGCGCTTCACCAGCTCGCGCTGAGTATCGATCAATTCATCGTTCAGCGCGGAGAACTGCTCTAAGGTCTCGTAGATTATATGATCCGCCTCTTTGCGCGCGGTAATATCCCGAATAAATGCCAGGGTGGCGGGACGCCCCTCAAAATCCATGATGCTGGCGTTAATCTCCACATCTGTGATAGTCCGCCCATCCTGATGCAGCACCGCGCTCTCGTATCGGGAGGGGACATCCTCTCCTCTGAGCCGCCGTTCGTATCGCGCGCGTACCTTTTCCCGTTCTTCGGGAGCCAAAAATTTATCGAAAGGCTCACCGCTCATCTCCTCGACCGCGCGCTTCATCATCGCGGCGAGTTGGGGATTGCAATATTTTATAACTCCCTTTTGCACGATGAGCACGCCATCGTTAGCGCGCTCGGCGATGTTGCGATATTTCTCCGCGTCCTCCCCTTCTCCTAATACACAATTCGCGCCCTCACGTTTCGCGGCAGTGCGCGATGACCATTTTCTAAACAGCGCCCATATCGCGGCAGTCGCTCCAAGCAGTATAACTATGGAGAGCGCACCCGCGGCGGCGCGGTAAATCGAGGGATAATCCAGGACTTTCTCATGGTCGCCGAACCTCCCGCAGGTTTGGGCGAAAAGGCGGTGCTCCAGCGCGGTTACGTCTGTAGAACAATATATTTTATCCGGAAACTCAAACCTGCGGGAGGTTTTTGCTGCGCGGTTTATAATTTGAGAAAGTCCTAAGGGGTAATCCAAACTAAATTGGAGAACGTAGTGAAGTTTATATGGATATGAGGAGTTATTCTCTGGCGCGGTATAATTCACCGCGTTTGGAACATTGCTATTCGCGTTCGCAAACGCGGTGGTGAAGAACAAAAGAATAAAGATAATGAAGAAAAACTTTTTCATTGAACTTAATCGGAAACAAGACAACCACAAAGAACACCAAGAGCACTAAGGAATTTACTGAGTAGATACAGCCGCGTATGATAGCTAGTGAGGAACTCCGTAAAATCTCACGCATTACGTTTTACGTTTCACGTTTCACGCATCACTATACCGGTGCTCTAAGCCCCCGTCCGCGGGGGCGTTTGGGAATAGGGCGATGCTGTGGGCTTAGCCGCCCCCGAGACGGGGGCTAGGAGCGAGTTGATAATGCGCCGCCGCGCTTGAAATTTACGTCGCCCTAAAATTAAGTTGACGCATATGCCTCCGCCCCCTGCGCGCGGCGCGGTTAGCTGAGGAGATTGTC
>CAZSIG010000038.1:7826-14480 GCA_964606195.1 uncultured Anaerolineales bacterium | reverse complement strand
GATCGCATTTTGCGATTCGCGAGGGTGGGCGCACGGTTGGCGCGGGCGTAATCACTAAGATCGTTGAGTAGGAATAAGTATAATGGCAAAGAAAGCAGTTAGAGGAGTAATTACGCTAGAGTGTACAGAGTGTAAAGAGCGTAATTATATTTCAAGTAAGAATCGGCGTAATAACAGCGCGAGGCTTGAGCTAAGAAAATATTGTTCTAGGTGTCGTACTCACACGACACATAAAGAAACAAAATAATTTGTTGGAGGAACCATATTTTCAAGAAGGAGATTATGGTACCTCTATGCAGGCCAGTAGCTCAATTGGCAGAGCAACGGTCTCCAAAACCGTAGGTTGCGGGTTCGATTCCTGCCTGGCCTGCCTTTCGCGTATAGGCATTTTGATATCGGTATGAATGTCTAGGAGGGTAAGTGAAGGGATTTAATTTTTTGAATAGAGACAAAGAGCAGAAAAAGGGAAAGTCGAAAAAATCTGCAAAGGGTAAAGGTAAAAAGGGAACGCAGAGACAGCAGGCTAATCCCATCGTCAGATACTTTAGACAAACTAGGTCTGAGGTTAAGAAAGTTACTTGGCCTACGCGAAAAGAGGCTATAAATCTGACGGTTATTGTTGTCGCGGTGACAACGGTTATGAGTGTGGCGATGGGCATGATAGATTTTATCTTTGCTCAACTATTTAATTTTATTCTTGCGATCTGATGGAAAATATAACTCAGAATTCTGAAGAGCAAAACGAAGAACAGAATATAGAACAAGTTTCTTCTGATGCTCCGGAGGAGACTGTCTCCGAATCAGATGACCGCGCTTGGTTCGTTATACATAGCTACTCGGGGTACGAGAACAAGGTCAAGCAGAACTTGGAACATCGTATTAAGTCAATGGGGATGGAAGATACGATATTTCAAGTTGTTGTACCAACCGAGGAAGAGATTGAGTTGAAAGATGGTCAACGCCGTACAGTTGAACGACGTATTTTCCCTGGGTATGTTTTAGTGGAGATGGTTCTCACTGACGAGTCCTGGTATGTGGTGAGAAATACTCCGGGAGTAACCGGTTTTGTCAGCTCCGGGGACAAACCCGCGCCGTTGAAGCCCGAAGAAGTGGAAAAGATCGTTAAACGGATGGAGGCGGAGTCACCGCGGTTGAAGGTTTCGTTTGACAAGGGGCAGAAGGTTCGCATAACCTCTGGACCATTCATGGATTTTACTGGTAACGTAGATGATGTGGACGAAGAACGCGGTAAATTACACGTTTTAGTCTCTTTCTTCGGACGCGAGACTCCTGTAGAGCTAGATTTCTTGCAAGTGGAGAAAGTCTGATTTTCAAATGATTTTGGTTTTACTAACAATAAGTAGGAGGATGAGTTGGCAAAGAAAGTAATTGCGGTTGTAAAGTTGAATATAGATGCTGGTAAGGCTAGCCCTGCACCTCCTATTGGTCCGGCGCTAGGGCAACATGGTATCAACATCATGGCGTTTTGTAAGGAGTACAATAGTCGTACCGCGAATCAAGCTGGTGCTATTATTCCCGCGGAAATTACGATCTATCAAGATAAATCATTTAGCTTTATTACAAAGATGCCCCCTGTACCAGATTTGCTGAGGAAAGCCGCGGGGGTGCCTAAAGGCTCGGGCGATCCTATTAAGGACAAGGTGGGCGAAGTTACGCGGCAGCAAGTGCGCGAGATAGCAGAGACGAAAATGAAGGATATGAACGCTCTGGATGTCGAGGGCGCGATGCGGATGATAGAGGGTACTGCTCGTAGTATGGGCATTCGCGTAGTAGATTAGGATTGGCTTTTGATAATTTACCACATACAGGGGATAAATTCCGACTGTTTGTGGGAGATGCAACTACAAAGGAGGTTTTATACTATTATGGTGCATCGAGGAAAAAAATATAAAGCGGCTGTACAAGAGATTGGTAGACACGCGATTTACACTCCGAGTGAGGCAGTCGCGCTAGTTAAGAAAGTTGCTTCAGCGAATTTTGACGAGACTGTAGAGGTTCATTTGCGGACGGGGTTAGATCCCAGACATGCTGATCAGCAAGTGCGCAGCGTTGTGGTCTTGCCGCACGGGGTAGGCAAAGAAGTGCGCGTTCTGGTCTTCGCTGAAGGAGACGCGGAAAAGACCGCGTTAGATGCTGGCGCTGATTACGCGGGCACCGACGAGTTAGTCAAGCGAATTCAAGAAGGTTGGTTCGAATTTGATGTAGCTATTGCTATTCCGCAGGTAATGAGCAAGGTTGGACGTTTAGGGAGAGAGTTAGGACGGAGAAGATTGATGCCGAACCCCAAGGCAGGTACGATTGTTCAGCCGAATGATTTGGAACGCGTGGTTAAGGAAGCTAAATTGGGACGCGTAGAGTTTCGGACGGACAAAACCGCGAATATCCATGCTCCTATTGGTAAAACCAGCTTTTCTGA
This sequence comes from uncultured Anaerolineales bacterium, assembly GCA_964606195.1. GTDB lineage: Bacteria > Chloroflexota > Anaerolineae > CAZSIG01 > CAZSIG01 > CAZSIG01. Next base: position 12,043 of record CAZSIG010000038.1, on the reverse strand, counting down.
GGAGAAGCTGATGGGTAACTTTGCTGCTTTCATGGAAGCTATTATGAAGGCTAGACCTAGCGGTGCCAAGGGGGTCTACATAAAGAAAGTAACTTTGACCTCTACAATGGGACCTGGAATCAAAGTAGAGCCAAGTGCAGCAACGGCATTGAAAGTCGCGTAATTTTTTTAATAGTTAAACTGAATAATGCTAAAGACAGCAGGTGCATGATGCTTAAAGTTTAGCCTGCCGAGGCAAAGGGAATTGGTTGGCGCGGTTAGTAGCCGCGTCCAGTTGGGTACGTTTTTGAAATCCAAAGTCTTTGCGTCGGTAGGCGTAAAGACTTTTTAGTTTTATTAGAGAGGAGGTGAATAATTTGGCGATATCGCGAGAGAAAAAAGAAGAGATTCTAGGATATATTCTGGAGGAATTAGAGAACAGCGATTTGGTAATTTTTATGAACTACAAGAGCTTGGACGCTGCCGGAATGACGGAGTTACGCGGTAAAGTGCGAGAGGCAAATGCCAAATTCAAAGTGGTGAAAAACACATTAGGTATACTTGCCTTGCAACAAAGCCAGAGACCGATTCCTGAAGACATAATTGATGGCGTGACCGCGTGGGGATTCTGCCAAGATGATATTGCAAAGCCCGTCAAAGCCTTGAAAGATTTCATCAAGGATTACAAAGATGCTCCCGAAGGTTTCGGCATCAAGGGTGGTATTATGGGGCAGGATATACTTAGTGTAGCGCAGGTAGAGGAACTTGCCAATCTGCCAACGAAGGAAGTCCTGTTAGCTCAAGTAGTAGGAACAATCAAGTCGCCTATTTCAGGTTTTGTAAATGTTCTCTGTGGACCGATGCGGGGCTTAGTGAATGTGTTGAACGGCCGCGTTGACCAATTAGAGCAAGCGACTTAATTTGTGATTTGTAAGAGATTTTTTGTCACTGCGCGGTGATGCTAATGATTATTTTGGTTTCAGTGTGAAGTGGCACGATATTTGTTGATATAACTATATATGATGAATCAGGAGGATAGATTAAATGACTAAAGAAGAAATCATTGCCGCAATAGAGGAGATGTCAGTTTTAGAGCTTTCGGAGCTGGTGAAAGAGCTAGAGGAAAAGTTCGGAGTCAGCGCGGCTGCACCTGCCATGATGGCAATGCCCGGCATGATGGCGGCAGGAGCTGGTGGCGCGGCTGAGGAAGAAGAAGAAAAGACCGAGTTCGACGTCGTGCTGAAAGAAGTAGGCGCGCAGAAGGTTAAAGTTATTAAAGCGGTACGTGAGTTGACCGGTTTGGGATTGAAAGAATCCAAAGCAGTTGTGGAAGAGGTACCCAGCAAGGTTTGCGAAGCGGTTAGCAAGGAAGAAGCTGAGACTGCTAAGGAGAAACTGGAAGGAGTTGGGGCAACTGCCGCGATCGAGTAGAATGAGTTAGCCAAAAAGCCCTCGCGATATCGCGAGGGCTTTTTATTTTTTTCTTGTTACAAGGTCGCGGTTTCTAAGGTATGATCCAAGTACCCGTTTCTCCTGCCAAAGCCAGTTCTATGTTCTCGGGATTGGTGATTAACGCCTCTTTGCCCCCGTTCTCCAGGTAGCGAATGATCGCCTGAATCTTAGGCGCCATACTGCCCGGCGCGAAATGTCCTTCCTCCAAATATTGTTTTGCCTCTGCTACCGTCATTCGATCCAAATCTTGCTGGTTTGGCTTGCCGAAATTTAGCGCTACCTTTTCGACAGCGGTTGAAATCACGAATAAATCCGCGCCGATGCTGGTTGCTAGAAGTGACGAAGCGTGGTCTTTATCGATTACCGCGGCAATACCTTCTAGATTTCCATTTTTCTCAACGACAGGAATTCCTCCCCCGCCAACTGTTACTACAACTACTCCAGCATTGATCAAAGTTTTAACTATATCCAGTTCGATCACGCGTTTTGGTAAAGGAGACGGAACGACGCGCCGCCAACCGCGACCGGCATCTTCTACTACATGCCAACTTTCCTCATCGCGCCGCTTAATCGCCTGCTCTTCTTCCATAAAAGAGCCTATTGGCTTAGCGGGATTCTGAAACGCGGGATCGTCTTTGTCCACCAAAACCTGCGTTACTACCGTTGTGGCTTGCTTATCGATACCGCGTTTTAGAAATTCGTTGTATAGGTTTTGCTGGAGCATATACCCAATGGCGCCCTGTGTATCTGCACCGCAAGCATCGAGTGGTACTTCGTGTAATTCGTGACGCGATAACTCTGACCGGCGAAGTATAAAACCTACTTGTGGTCCATTACCATGCCCTATAGCTACGTCCCATCCCTGTTCTATCATCCCCGCGATGTGGCGGCAGGTTTCCTGCGCCGCTGCGTACTGATATGGAACAGATTTATGGTCTTTATCCTTAATTAGTGAGTTGCCCCCAATGGCAACAACTGCGACTTTCTTAGTCATAATCTTTAACCTCCATCTATTTGAAAATAAAAGACCCCTCTGAAAAAAGGGTAACTAACCACGGAGACACTGAGAACACAGAGATAATTTGAGTTGGAGCATCAAAAATTTGCGCATTACGCGAAACAAACTTAATATTATCCATATCATTCTTAAAAACTCTGTGCTCTCCGCGTCTCAGAGGTTAGTTTTCTAGTTTTTCAGCAGAGCCATAAATTGTAGCGGAATACCGCTCACTTACCCAGAATAACGTTCGCGCAGCGTGCGCTCCAAATCGCGTTGCCGATCTCGTTTAGCTATCGCCTCGCGTTTATCATACTTTCTCTTACCGCGCACTAACGCAATTTCCACTTTAGCTAAGCCATTCTTGAGATACATCCTCAATGGCACCAATGTGTAACCGCGCTCTTTAACTTTAGTGTACAGCTTGTTAATCTCGCGCCGATGTAAGAGCAATTTGCGCGTGCGTCGCGGATCGTGACTATCGCGCCCGGCAGGATCGTATTTGGAGATATGCACGCTTTGCAACCATACCTCTCCGCGCTTGATCACCGCGTAACCATCGCGCAAACTAACACTCCCGGCGCGAACTGACTTGATCTCCGTTCCCTGAAGTACAACTCCGGCTTCAAACGTATCTTCAACGTTGTAGTCGTGATATGCTTTACGATTAGTGGCGACTACTTTTATGTCCGCATCTCTATTCCCCATTCAACAAGTACTCCACCGCGCGATCTAATTGTGGATCGCGTCCCTCTTCATAATCTTCCTCAGTCAATTCTATTTCTATATCCGGTTCCAATCCCTGATCTTGGATTTGTTGATTGTTAGGGGTGAACCACCGCGCGACTGTCACCCGCAAGGTAGAACCGTCACTGAGGTCATGAACCGATTGTACTGAGCCTTTACCAAAAGTTTGTTCTCCGACGAGAATACCGCGCTCTTGGTCTTGAATCGCCCCCGCGACGATTTCCGACGCGGAAGCCGAACCGCCATTTACCAATACAACTAAGGGAATCTCGGTAGCTACGCCGCCGGGAACGGCAGTGAAAGTTTTCTCCGTTCCATCGCTATGTCGCTCGATGACGATAGTTCCTTCACCCACAAACTCGCTAGCAATCTCGATCGCCGCGTGTAGGTAGCCCCCCGGATTGCTGCGCAGATCCAATATCAAACCTCGCGGTTTTTGTTTTAGCAATTCTTTTAAGGCGCGGCGTGTCTTTTGCGGAGATACATTGTTGAAATCGGTTAGTTCAAGATACGCGATATCCTCGTCTAGCATCTCTTGCGTGATTATGGGGATCTCTATCTTGTCTCGCGTAACTTCCACCTCAAATGGTTCAGCTACTTCCTTTCTTAAGATGAGCAGTGTCACCACAGTACCGCGTGGACCGCGAATCAGCATGACCGCTTCCGTAGTATTCAGCCCCTGTAAAGGAGTGCCATCTACTTCCAGTACTACATCACCTTTTTGTAGCCCTGCCTTTGCCGCGGGTTGCCCCTCGAAAGGCTCCGCGATAATCAGCCTCCCCGCTTCATCTTGCCGCACGAGAGCGCCGATCCCCTCAAAAGAGCCGGACATATTCTCTTTGAATAATTCGGAGTATTTTGGTTCCACAAACGCGGTGTAGTCATCCTCAAGTTTGTTGAGTGCTCCCTTGATCGCGCCATAAGTCGTTTCTGTCTCCGTCGGTAGTTCCCCGTAAAATTCTTCCTCGATGATGCCCCACGCTTCCCAAAACAGGTCAAAGTCGGCTGACTCTTCCGCAGGCGCGATCGTCGCGGTCGGCGA
>CAZSIG010000038.1:0-7726 GCA_964606195.1 uncultured Anaerolineales bacterium | reverse complement strand
AAAACAGGTCAAAGTCGGCTGACTCTTCCGCAGGCGCGATCGTCGCGGTCGGCGACGTGGATGGTGTTGTTAGTGCCTCCCATTGTCCCATGCTAAATCCAGAGACGAATGTTGTCCCGATAATAACCAAGGATAAAAATGACATTACTACTACTTTTAAAAAACTTCTCATGTAACAAAACTCCTCGATGTTTTATTTTGTGTTTGTGTTGGCTATTGGTTTTCCGCGATGCGTTCAGTTAAGTTCTCAATAGCCCACTTCAATTGTGTATCAATCCCCTGCGCGATATTCTCTTCTGTAGGCACGATTTCTACATCTGGTTCGATTCCAATCTCGTTTATCTTACTCATGTGCGGCGTAAACCAGTGCGCGACAGTCACATGCATACTTGAATTATCACTGAGATCATAAATCAACTGGACGCTGCCTTTGCCGAAGGTCTTTTCACCCACTATTAAACCGCGTTCGTAATCCTTTATCGCGCCGACGATGATCTCTGAGGCACTGGCAGTACCACCATTAGTGAGAATTATGAGCGGCAGGTCGGTTGCCAACCCCCCGCGGCGCACCTCATATACCTTTTCTTCTCCAGAACTCTTGCGTTCTATCAATACGTTGCCTTCTGTTAAAAACTGACTGGCGATGTCTACCGCGCCGTTCAGTAACCCGCCCGGATTATTACGCAGATCCAAAATCAGCGCGGTCGCCCCCTGCTGTTTTATCCATTTAATGGCTGTTCTAAAATCTGAGGCTGTCGGATCACCGAAAAGAGTTATACGTATATACCCAATGTTTTCGGTTGCCATCTCTTTGTACACTGTTGGCTTTTCGATCTTTTCGCGTACCACATCGAACTCTAACGGCGCGGTGTTTTCGGCGCGTTCTACTATTAGATGTACCGATTCGCCCACTGGACCGCGTATCCAGGTAACCGCTTCATTGAAGTTGGTCGTTGTGGTGATAATATGCTCATCCACGCGAATGATTGCGTCGTCCACAAGTAAGCCGGCGCGGGCGGCAGGACTATCCTCAAATATCTCCACAACTCGCAATTTATCGTTATCGAAAGTTATCGTTACCCCAATGCCCCCAAATTCGCCGCGGAACTCGTCCTTTTCTAGCTCGCGTTGCGGTGGTTCATTGAATGTAGTGTAAGGATCTTCAAGCTCTTCAATGACTCCGCGAATCGCGCTGTAGGTCATTTTCTGTTCAGTAGGTTTCTTCCCATAGAATTCTCGCTCGATGATATGCCACGCTTCCCAGAACACGCCGAACTCTTCCATCTCTTCCTCGTCGACGGGCTGCGCGGGGGGATTATACAATTCCAGCGGTATATCAAACGAATTTTCAAAGGTCCAGTATGTGCCAATTCCCGCTAAATATGCTGTTGTTACACTGAAAGTGAAAAAGAGAAAGATAACAATAGCCCTAAACAGACGCATATATTAACTCCATAATTAAAAGACGAATAACCATTGTATCACACAAACGCGACAAACGCAACAGTACGGGAGCCGAAATGACAATCTTTAGTAGTGTAGGAATCCCGTTCTTTGCACCCTTAGTTTGGTTGCGCGGCAAATTTTATTAGCCTAAACCGAGTCTTTATGCTATAATCACGCGTATGATTAAGGAAGGCACAGGTTATTTACGCGCCATTCCTAAATATGGAGGTGGGCGAATTGAAAATACTATTGGTAAGTCCCCAATCTGAAGTTTGGACTTCGCGAAAACATATCCCGTTGGGCTTAGGTTATCTCGCGGCGGTGCTTAGACAATCTCATCACGATGTGCAAATCTACGACGCGGTCGTCGAGGATGAGACGTTGGGCACCGTGCTAGATCGCGAGCGCTATGACATTGTAGGTATTAGCAGCACTACTCCGCTGATATACGAAGCGTGGAAAGACGCAGCGGAGGCGCGACGGCACGGCGCGGTCACGATCTTGGGGGGGCCACACCTTACCTTAATGCCCGAAGAATCGCTAAAACGCGATGAAGTGGACATCGTCGTGCGCGGTGAGGCGGAGGATACTATATTAGAGGTCATAAACGCCCTGGAAGCCACGCAAGATTGGGATGTGGAGAAGGGCAAGAAATGGCGCGGTTTCGACCCCTCAGTATGGAGCAAAGTTAAGAGTATATCGTTTCGCGATCCTCAAGGCAACATCATTCATAACGCTGATCAACCGCTGAACGGTGATATTGATCGTATCCCCTTTCCCGCGCATGATATGTTCAAAATCGAACGATACACTAATTTGCAACCGCTGACCGACGGGCTTGATCCTAATGCCCGCGCGTATACTATTCTGACCTCGCGCGGTTGTCCCTATCAATGTATTTATTGTTCCAAAGCGATAACCGGGCGCACCTGGCGACCGCGCTCTCCCGAAAACGTGGTGAAAGAGTGGCGGTGGCTGGTGCGTGATTTGCACGCCACCGAAATCGGCGTCACTGATGACGTGATGACCTTAGATATTGACCGCGCTAAGGAGATTTGTCGTTTACTAATCGCGGAAGGGTTGAATACCGTGCCCTGGATAACAATACATGGCATTAAGGCGGGTAATACTGACGCGGAGTTGTTGGGATTGATGCATAGAGCCGGGTGCAAGCGCGTCGGTTTCGGGGTGGAGAGTGGCAATCAACGCGTTTTGGATTCGATTAAGAAGCAGCAGACATTGGACGAAGTGCGCGAGGCGTTTCGCAACGCCCGCGCCGCGGGGCTGGAGACGATGGGCTTTTTCATCTTCGGTATGCCCGGCGAGACTGAGGAGACGATGGAGGACACCATTAGATTCGCCTTGGAGCTGGAGCCGGATTTGGCGAATTTCATGATCGCGACTCCATATCCCGGCACGGAAATGTACGAGATGATTCAGAAACATGGCAAGCTATTTACCGATAACTGGACAGATTTCGCCATCCATGATGAGTGCGCGTTGTACGAGATGGATGGATTATCGCGAGAGGTCGTAGAGCGAAAATGGCACGAGGCGTATCGGCGGTTCTATCTGCGCCCATCGCGTATATGGCAGCGCGTTACCAGCCCCGATACCTGGCGCAGATTGCCGGAGCATTTTGGGAACTTCTTGCGCTTTTTTGCTCCTGTGAAACGTGAGACGTGAGATGTGAAACGTGATGCGTACCAGCGTACTCAGAGAACTCTGCGTTCTCCGCGTCCTCGGCGGTAAATTTTTTTTATCTGCGAAGGAGGTAACATCCGAATACACCAGAACGCTACGCGAGTTGCACAAACTGACCATCAGCTAAGTGGCGTGCCCCCCAGCCCGCGCGCGCCGATTGAGCTGCCAGGCGTGCCCGCCGCGCCGCGCCCTATTTTGGAAAGGAAAACCTAATGCAAAGTACCTATGACCAAATACCTTATCCCAGCTTCTCTTTCGCCCAAAGCCATCCCGACCGCTTGGCTACGTTGGCGATAATGCTTGGAATGACCCCCGCGCCGGTAAACGCCTGTCGTGTATTGGAATTGGGGTGTGCTGGTGGGGGAAATCTCATGCCAATGGCTTATACACTGCCGGGGAGTGAGTTTGTGGGCATCGATTATTCCCCGCGTCAGATAAAGATAGCTCAGGATGGCGCGGAAAAACTGGGCTTGAAGAACGCGACTTTCCGCACAATGGATATTATGAATATCACCGCGGAACTCGGACAGTTCGATTACATTATCGCGCATGGGGTCTACTCCTGGGTGCCATTCGAAGTGCGCGATAGACTCTTGCAAGTCTGTAAGCAGAATCTCGCACCGCGGGGAGTGGCTTATGTAAGTTATAACACTTACCCCGGTTGGCATCTGATGAAGATCATGCGCGAGGCGATGCTCTACCACACGCGCGGCATATCCGACCTGCGCGACCGCGCCGCACAGTCCCGCGCTATGCTCGACTTTTTAGTCGATTCTGTATCTACGGACAGCGCGTATGGCGGATTTCTTAGAGTGTATGCGCGGTATCTAAGCGGGGAGATAAAGGGGAGCAGTGATAGCGGAGATGCGTTTCTGCTACACGATGAACTGGAAGAGGTCAACGATCCGATCTATTTCCACCAGTTCATGGAACACGCGGAAAAATACGGATTGCAATATTTGTCCGAAGCTACTTTGCAAAGCGTTTTCGGCAATGAGTTTTCCGCCGAGACTAAGCAAAGATTGCAAAAGATGGCGCGCAACATTGTTGAGTTGGAACAGTATCTAGATTTTCTACGCAACCGCATGTTTCGTCAGACGCTGCTGTGCCACGATGACATCGCGGTCGAGCGTGCCGTGTCGCCCGAACAGCTATACAGTTTTTACATAGCCTCGCGGGCGCGGGCAGAAGCTGATGATCCTGACATCCTAAATGTATCCGTAGAGCGGTTCGTGGATTCTGAAAGCATCGCACTATCTACAAATCATCCGGTGAGCAAAGCTGCGATGTTACACTTAGGGCAGATCTGGCCTCAGGCGATTTCCTTTGAGGAGTTACTGATCGCGGCGCGGGCGCGGGTGGGATTGACGCTCAGCCGGGAAGAGGACGCCGCAGGCTGGGAGCGCGACGCCTACGTGCTGGCAGCTAACCTGCTGCAGGGGTACGGTTACAGTGCTGAACTGGTAGAGTTGCACGTTCACGTCCCGCCGCTGCAAGTGGAAATCTCCGAGCGTCCCGTAGCCAGCGCGGTGGCGCGATTACAGGCTCAGGATAGCAATATGGTAACCAATCTGTGGCATGAGCGGGTGCGCTTGGATGATGCCACTCATTATCTCATAAGGCGGCTAGATGGCACGTGCGACCGCGCCGCGCTGTTGGACGAGCTAACTGATTTGGTGGCGCGGGGCGCGCTGGTCATCCAGCAAAGTCCCGGAGAGGATACGGAAGAGGATGTTCGCGACATTCTGGCGCGAACATTGGAGCAGAACATACGTAGGTTAGCCCGGTCAGCTTTGCTAGTAGGGTAGGACTTTCTCAAAGTATAAACCGCGCTACTCGAAAATAAACTCATCAGGGGGTCACAGAGCTTGCTCTGCGACTCCACTGTCAATAAGGTAATGTAGGACTTACGCAGAAAGATTTATTTTACCGCAGAGCCGCAGAGAACGCGGAGTTGTTCTCGTGGTCATCGCGTTCATTGCTGGTCAACAGCGATCATCGCTCTTAATCTCTGCGCGCTCCGCGTCTCTGCGGTGAAAATTTAGCGCGTAATTGCGCAAGTCCTATAATGGTTAAATGATAAGTGATAATTCGGGCGAGACTTCCGAAGTTTCGGAAAACTTCGGAAGTCTGAGCGGCGCGTCCGATTACTATTGCCCCGCAATGCCGCCCACTAATTTCTCTGCCGCGAATTGCCGCAGCAATCTGTGCATCTCGTAGTCCCCCGCCGCGGTTCGATGCAACAGAGATTTGTTTCCCAGAGAATACAAATCTGCCGCGGTAGCCGCAGCCGCCGCGTGTGCCGCGTCTTGCCCGAACTCCGTTTGAAAGACCGATAATTGTGCGAGTATTCGTTGCTCCTCTTTAGAGAGTAATTGCCACGAATTCTCAAATACCGCGCGCATACTGCGGTGGCGCGGGGGCACATCCGGCATGGCGGTATTCAAAAAATCCCAGTTTTGCTCAATATTGTTCAGTATCGCGGCGCAATCGAGCCGGCCCCACCACGCCGCCGCTAGTTCGATCGCCAATGGCAGGCCTTCGACAGCCTGACACAGCTTCACCACATCGGGGAGATTTTTCGCGTTCAGTTCAAAACCTTCCGGAGCACGGTCGGCGCGCTCCGCAAATAATTTTACGCTGCTGTAATTGGACGCGGCGCGATCATAAGGATCAGTAGGAACGGGCAAGCCCTCTAATCTCAGCGCGTATTCCATCTGGAGACCAAGTCGTTCACGCGAGGTGATGAACACTGTGACGTTCGCGGTGTGGTGAATGATGTCCGAGATAAGATGCGCGCCGCCGCGCGCGAAATGTTCGAAGTTATCCAACAGTAGTAACATCTCTTTGTTATGCAAATAGTTGAGCAAGTGGATTTGGGGATTTCCGCTGCTTGAGCAAGTGAAGTTAAGGGCATTGATAATTGCTGCTACTAAATAGTTTTGCAGTTGCGCGAGCGACATAGTTCGAGTGGTTTGGATATTTACATCAGATAGGGGAACAAAACAAGCACCGTTGACGAAACTATTCGCGATTCGTTCCGTCGCGCATAAAGCCAGGCGCGTTTTCCCTACTCCGCCCGCACCGACAAGAGTAATTAAACGGTATGCTGGATTAAGCAGCAGATTCTTGAGCTGCCTCAGTTCGCTTGCGCGGTCAATAAAGGGAGTTACTTGGGGAGGAAAATTACGTTGAGATTTTTGTGGAACTACTTCTCGCGCCTTTATCTGTTCATAAAGCGCGGTTGTCTCTACAGTCGGTTCAATTCCTAGCTCTTCTTGGAGTATCAAGCGGCAAGTATGATATTGGGCTAGCGCGTCGCTGCGGCGTCCGCTCAATGCCATAATACGCATCAGTTGTTGATGCCCTTCCTCCTGCCACGGCTCTAATTCCAAGCCCTGCCGCGCATATTTCAGCGCTTGTTCATATTCTCCGCGCTGCTCGTGATGCTCGACCAGATGACGGATCACACCTATCGCTAATCTATGAAATTCTTCGCGTTTGAATAACGCCCACTCTTCGAACGATACACTACCCGCGATGAACAATCCCTTCAAAAAATCTCCGCGATACAATGCGATAGCTTGCGTTAGCTTTGCTATACAAGTTTCACAGGTGATTAGATGGCGGTGAATATGAGCAGTACAACTTGAAATTAGGGCGTCAAATTCTACGGTGTCTAAATAATAATTATTATTGTAGTTAAACTGAATCGTGTTACGGGTAGCGAGCAGAAAAGGAGGTTCGGCGTCGCGGTCTCCGAGGCTTTGCCGTAGTTTGAAGAGTGCCTGGCGCAGATTGTTACGCGCCGCGTGGTTGGAGTGTTCCGGCCAGAGTAACGCGGCAAGGGACTCGCGGCTGTGGGCGCGGTCTGCCTGAACGATTAAGTAGGCTAGAAGCGCTCTCACCTTGTCAGATTCAAAGTTGCGAATCGTGCTTTCGTTTAGGTCAACGCGAAAAGAACCTAATAGATGAACTGACAAGTAATTTGACATATTTAATGCTCCCTTAAAAAATACAACTGACTCTAATTTGTTATGAGGAATAAGTAGAGGAAAACGCCGAGTAACTAGCCACGAAGACACAGAGAACACGGAGATAATTTGAGTTGGAGCACCAAAGATTTGCGTATTACGCGGACAAGCCTCAATCGCGGAGTTTTATAGTAGGGCGGCTTTCTTAGCCGCCGTTCTATATCACCAGCAAAAACGGCAGGTAGAAACCTGCCCTACTAAATCAGTGTCCCATTAACCGCGACGCGGAGCAAAGGAAATCATAAACTCTGTGCTCTCCGCGTCTCAGTGGTAAATCTTTACGAATATTATAAGTGAATTCTGGAAAATACACAAAAACAACTGATTTTCCTAACGCTTTCCTAACGGTAATGTGGTATAATATTTAGGTAGTTTACCGCGGCGCGGTAGCGGCAGTATGGGGATACTGCCCTGACATTTGCAATGGAGGTGCAATCCCCATTGCGCCAATTTAGTTTCGGCGCGGCGCGGTAGCGGCGGTTAGGAATATTATCAGAGGAAGACAAACCCAACTGAACTGGTTCCAAAATCTCTAAAACAAA
>CAZSIG010000037.1:0-14519 GCA_964606195.1 uncultured Anaerolineales bacterium | reverse complement strand
AAGGCCGATTCTCAGGTGATCGGCGTAACGGGCTTATATATTATAGAAATAAAAAAGCCCGAGTGGGCGAGATAGGACTCGAACCTACGACCTTGCGGATGTGAACCGCACGCTCTAACCAACTGAGCCACTCGCCCTTAATGGTTCAAGATTATATCATATATTGCTTTAATATGCAAATCTCTGAAGAAATATGAGAAAGCTACATAACTTTGATACGCAAGAGATAATGAGAAGTGGTTATGCTCCTATATTTCTCATAGTAATGATTTTGATCTGCGCGGTGACCTATCTAGCAATTACGACGATTATGGGTAACGCGCGTATGTCGGATGTCGCCTCAAGTTCACCAACTGCTGCTGCTTTTGGGCAAACTTCACCACCAGCAAAAACGACGGCAACTGTTCTTGCCTTGTCCACGCGCACTTTAGTCGTTGTACCCACTCCATTTGTACCTACGGTAACTCCGCTGCTTGCTACTTTTACCCCGCGCCCCCCTACATTTACTCCAATAGCGAAAACCGCGACAGTCACTGCAACAAACACCTTAACTCCGACTATCACCCCCTTTGCAACAGCTACTCCTCTATGGCTATATCGCGGAATATATCCAGGTCCTAACGATAGCCGGCTGGGATGTCGGAATAATAGTGTTTTTGGAATGGTCTATGATCGATGGAACAATCCGCTACCTAATATGCGTATCAGAATGTATAACGATTGGGATTATGATGTATACACATATAGCAAAGCGGGAATAGACGAGGGGATTTTCGAATTTGTAACCGCGAGACAGGAAATCGTGTGGCATGTATTAGTGGTGGATGAGCAAGGATCAGCTTTAAGTAATGTTGTTGATGTGCAGTTCAATCAGCAACCCTCGCCAAGCTCTCCTGTTTGTCCCAATCGCGTCGATTGGCGGCAGAACTGAAGCATCGCGTTGTCAGTATAGGACTTGCATCAGTTGTTAAAGTGTGCTACAATTACTCGCGTAGGGTTATTTCAACTATTAGACTATATATAAATATTAACAAATAAGAGTAGGATATATGAGCGTATTGCTATCAGGAAAAGAAATTATATCAATGGCGATGGAGATTGAAAAGAGCGGTCGCGCATACTACCAAACCTTTGCGCAGTCTACGGAGAACACATCACTAAAGGAGTTGTTCGAGTATCTAGCTGCTCAGGAGTTAGAACACCTGCGCGTTTTTGAGAAGTTTGGTGAAGAGTTAGATGGTTCGACTGTTATCCCAGAAGCATGGGAAGAAGTCAGTGAGTACATTAAGGCAACAACTGATAGTCGGCTTTTTGTTGGTGAGGATAAAGCTATCAATATAGCGAAGACCGCGCAGGATGCCGCAGAGGCTATCCAAATAGCCATAGGATTTGAAAAAGATACGTTACTGTTCTTTTATGAAGTGTTGAATGTAACTCCTCAGAAATCACGCGATGCTGTACAGAAGATAATTGACGAGGAAAAGAAGCATGTTCGACTCCTATCTGATATAAAAAGAGAGATCGCGCGGAATTAAGTATCAGTATAAAAACAAATAGAAAGCGGAGGTCAGAGAATGGCAAACGAGACAAAGCAATTATTTAAAGTTGGGAAGAAATCGGATGTTCAGCCTAATGAACGCCGGGTTTTCTGGGCTGGAGGACGCAAAATTCTAGTTTACAACATCAATGGTTCATACTACGCGACTGATGAGAGCTGTCCCCACCGCGAGTGTTCTATGGCTGAAGCGTTGTTGAGTAACACAGAAATCACTTGCCCCTGCCACGCGGCCAAATTCGATATCGCGACGGGGGAAGTACTTTCACCACCTACAGGGGGAGATTCCACTCTTCCATTGCCCACATATCCTGTTAGCATAGACGTGCATAATAATATTGTGGTAGAGATAGACACCAGCGATTTAATTGACTAGAATATTTCTCGCGCCTACATACTTGTTCTTAAGCCCCTGTAGCTCAGTGGATAGAGCACCGGCCTCCGGAGCCGGGAGCGGGCGTTCGAGTCGCCCCAGGGGTATTCGATAGAATCAGAAAGCTGGTCATTGACGCACCAATGACCAGCTTTTTTGCGTCAAAAGCGGTGTTTGTGACCGCGAAGTTGTGCGAGCGCGCAGGTTTTCGGCAAATAACGGGTTTTGCTTTTGAGTACAAATCATGTTATAATCGCGTGCTGTTATTGGAAAGGATATTGGAGTAATAATTTATTATGAAAGTATTGGTTACAGGAGGAGCCGGGTTCGTTGGGTGCCATGTAGCTGATTATTGGATAAAAGAAGGCGCGGAGGTCACGGTATTAGATAATCTCTCACGGCGCGGCGCGGAACGTAACTTAGCGTGGTTACAAAATCAACACGGCGCCAAGCTCCATTTCGCGCGCGTGGATGTGCGCGACGCCGACGCGGTGACGCGCACAGTTAAAGAGGTTCGTCCGAATGTGATTTACCACTTCGCGGCGCAGGTTGCCGTCACTACATCGGTGACTGATCCGCGCAGCGATTTCGAGGTCAATGCTTTGGGTACGTTTAATGTATTAGAGGCGGCGCGCCGTTTGGCTACTCCGCCAATGCTATTTTTCACCTCAACCAATAAGGTCTATGGGGGCATGGAAGACGTCGTCATAGAAGAACGAGAGACGCGCTATGCCTACCGCGATTATTCCCAAGGTATATCCGAAGAACGCTCCTTAGATTTCCACTCTCCATACGGTTGTTCGAAGGGCGCGGCGGACCAATATGTACATGATTACGCGCGCATCTACGGCTTGAAATCGGTGGTGTTTCGTATGAGCTGCATCTACGGAACGCGGCAGTTTGGCAATGAGGATCAGGGGTGGGTAGCTCACTTCGTCATCGCTGCTGAGATGGGGCAATCGCTCGCGATCTACGGAGATGGAAAACAGGTACGCGATATATTGTTCGTTGAAGATTTGGTGCGCGCGTTTCGGGTGGCGGGAGATAATATCGATACAACCATCGGGCAGGTATACAACATAGGCGGCGGCGCGGCGAACACCATATCTGTATGGCGTGAGTTCGGTCCTTTATTAGAAAAACTGTGTGGACGCGGAATCCCCGTCACCTACGGTGATTGGCGTCCGGGCGACCAGTTGGTGTATGTGAGTGATATTCGCAAAGCCGCGCGCGATTTTGGATGGAAACCGCAAATATCGAAGGACGAAGGAATAGCGCGGTTACACGCGTGGGTATCAGAAAATCGAGGATTATTTGAATAGGGTAACAAACATGGTTCCGGCAATTGAGTTCAAAAACGTATCCAAGCAATTTGTATTGCATCACGATCGCCCGCGCTCTATTCAGGAAATGGTAATGAGCCTCTTTCGGCGAAACGGGAACAGTTCGCGAGAGAAGTTTTGGGCATTGAAGGATGTGAGTTTCGCGGTAGAACCGGGGGAGATGTTGGGAATTATTGGTTCTAATGGTTCGGGAAAAAGCACTGCCCTAAAATTAATGAGCCGACTGCTAAAGCCAACGAGGGGAGAGGTAATAGTCAATGGGAAGGTCTCTGCATTGCTGGAATTAGGGGCAGGGTTCAATCAAGAGCTAACTGGTTTAGAAAACATTTATCTAAATGGTTCTATTTTAGGCTTTAGCAAAGCACAAATGGACGAGTTACGCGAGGATATCATTAAATTTTCCGAGCTACATCGTTTTATTGATATACCACTTAAGCGTTATTCCTCCGGTATGATAATACGATTAGGCTTCGCGATCGCGATAAATGTAAATCCTGACATTCTTCTAACCGATGAGGTGTTGGCTGTGGGCGATGAAGAATTTCAAATGAAATGCTTGGAAAAAATCGAGGATCTACGCTGCCGCGGTAAAACGATAATATTTGTCTCTCATGGTATGGATAATGTGCGTAAGTTTTGTGACCGCGCGGTTTGGATAGAGAAAGGGGTTGTCCGCGCTTCTGGTGAGACGAATGATGTTGTTGATCAATACATGACTCAAGTAAAAAGTCATTTTTTGAAAGACGTAACGTCAAGTAACACTACAGATGATCAGAAATGTAGCAATTCTTCGTTCGATTGGGAGAAGAAGATAAAAGTAATGATAGAAACGCGACGTCTTATACCAGCGTGGACCAAGACTAGCGACTCACGCACGAGACAAAGAATGCTCCACCGCGCCGCGTTACGTAAGCGATTGAAAGAGAATAATGGAATAGCTGTCCGCTTAGAAAGTCGCAGAGTCATCCATATACAAGAGGGACGCTGGGGTAGCCGCGAGATTGAAATCTCAGATGTACAAATCCTGAATGCTGCACACCAATCCTGCCGCGTATTTCAAACTGATCAACCATTCATTGCTCGAATATGCTATAAGGCACATCAACCGATCGCGAATCCTGTATTTGGAATTGCTATCCATGATCAACGAAGATTACTAGTAAGCGGTCCCAATACCAAACATTGCAAAGTGGAGACAGAAACCATTAAAGGTTGTGGTACAGTTGATTTTGCTATCGATCACTTACCGTTATTGAAAGGTAAATATACTTTATCTGTTTCCATATACGACGATAGTTTAACCCATGCGTACGACCACCAACACCGCGCATATTGGTTTTGTACAGAGCCGGGGCGCATGGGTGATTTAATCGGCAGTTTTTATATTCCGTGCCACTGGCAGATTAACGCGAATGAAGGGAAGCAAGCGGAGAGATAGCCATGTATAAAGTATTAATCATCACTCATGATGTAGTAGAATCAAACATGGCAGGACCAGCTATTCGATGCTGGGAATTCGCGCGTGTCCTAAGCCGCGAAGTTGAGGTAACTTTGACTACGCCTCATCCTACAACTCTATCACCAAATGATTTTCTGCTAGTGCAGCATGACGCGGTGAAACTTAAAAAATTGGCTGCTGAAAGCGACATAATTATCCTATCTGGGTTCGCGTTATGGCAATTCCCATTCCTGAAGACTCTAGATATCCCACTAGTGATCGATATCTATGACCCATTTTTGTTAGAAAGTTTACCTCTACTATCGGTTCAACCTGCTTCAGAGCGCGCCCGCCGTCATATAGAAGTTCTGGATGCGCTTACTGACTTGCTACTTTGGGGCGATTTCTTTTTGTGCTCTAGTGAGAGGCAGCGCGATTACTGGCTAGGTTGGCTAAATGCCGTAGACCGTATCAATCCTAAGACTTATGATGATGACAAGACCTTGCGGCATTTGATAGATATTGTAGCCTTTGGGTTGCCTGATGCCCCCCCACAACATAACCGTCAAGTTCTCAAGGGGGTTCGTCCGGGTATCGCGAAGACCGATCATGTTATAGTTTGGGGCGGGGGAGTCTACAACTGGTTTGATCCACTTACACTAATTCGCGCTATGGAACGCGTGGTAGCACAGCGCGATGATGTAAAGCTAATCTTCTTGGGCATACGACATCCCAATCCTGATGTAGATGGCGATGAAATGGCAGAACGCGCGGTCACATTAAGCAAAGAACTGAACCTTTACGACAAACACATTTTCTTCAACGATTGGACACCTTATGATGAACGGCAGAATTACTTACTGGAGGCTGACTTGGGCATCAGTCTCCATTTCGCGCACCTAGAGACACATTTCTCATTTCGCACGCGTTTATTGGATTACATCTGGGCTTCGCTGCCCACTATTGTTACGCGTGGAGACGTTCTGAGTGATTTAATTGAGCAGAACAAGTTAGGATGGACGGTTGGCTACGAAGATGTGGATGGGGTAAGTGAAGCCATTCTGCAAAGCCTAGATGTTTCGCGCACTGAGTTTGCTGATCGTTTCGCTGCTGTAGCACAAAAACTAACTTGGGAAAAGGTGATGCAGCCCTTGATAGAGTTTTGCAGACAACCGCGCCGCGCTCCAGATCGACAAAGGACAAGGAATGATCTGCAAAAGTTGCCAGCTTTAAAGCTAATTAGTCAGATCAATGCCATGCGACGCGATATAAACACCAGAGATGAGCGGATAACTTTCCTGGACAACGTTATTCGCGAGCGCGAAGCTAAGATTGCCAATACAGAACAAATGGCATTGGCTAAAGACGTGGATATCAATAATTTACGCAATGGAGTCGATTCGCTTAAACAGCGCGTTGCTAATCTCGAAGGGCAAATTCGCGAGCGGGATGAAGAACTCGTAAGACTAAGACAGCTTAAAGATACCGAAATTGAACACTTACAACAGAGGCAGAGTACTGAAATTGAACACATACAACAGATGTGGAATGCTGAGATCGAACGCGTGCGAGCTAGAGATGCCGAGATCGCCCGCCTACAACAGCTAATTCGGGAGATTAGACAGGGAAAGGTAATGCGCTTATTAGATGGCATAAATCATATTCTAAAAGGAGCACCGCTGGAATAGATGAAAAGGGATCAACTGGATAATTTATATAAACAGAACTCTGATTATAGTGCCAAACATGATGGCACTTTTTGGATCCTCAGCGACGCGAATGGGTGGGGATTAGCTTGTGATGAACCCGTGTACCGCGTTTGGAAGGCGTTTGATGGGCGACCGACCGATCAAGTAATTGATACACTAAGCACAAAGATTGGAGTATCTGCCGCGTTTATCGAGAGCACCGCAAAGGTGTTAACTCGCGCGGGAATGCTTATCCCCTCTATGTCATTGCCGTCGATTGCTCATGTGCCGTCCACTGACTTGTCTCAACTAGAATCACTACCGTTAGTATCAGTCATCATTCTGGCCAGTCGCCAGGCACGCGGTCATCTTGAAGCTTGTCTGCCCTCAGTTATAGCACAAACTTATCCTAATCTCGAAATAATCCTCGTTGACAATCAGACCACTGATGATTCGGTCGAATTCACAAAAGAAAACTTTCCCCAAGTCAAAATAATCTCCACTCCACCGGGGCTCGGATTTGGTGGTGCTAATAATTACGCGATGAAGAGAGCCAAAGGCGATTTTTTCTTTTTAGTCAACGAAGACACCGAGATGGAGCCCGATTGCATGGCTGAGTGCGTCAAAGTTATGGCGCGCTCAGATAAGATCGCGATAGCTGCCGCTAAGATGAAACTTTTCTATATGCGCGCTTTTATAAATTCCTTAGGCAACTCAACCCACTCTAATGGTAAATCACACGACAATTTTATTGGCTACCTCGATGTAGGACAATTTGACGACACAGATCACGTTTTCACCGCCTGTTTTGGAGCAGCGATGTTGCGCCGCTCCGTTGTAGAAGAAATCGGATACATGGACGAGAGATATTTCGTCTACTTTGACGATGTGGATTGGGCATTTCGCGCGCGAATACATGGGTACGATGTAGTGGCTGCGCCGCGCGCGATTGTGTACCACAAGTTTAACGCGACTGTCGATACATTAGGCTCGATGTTCAAATTGGGTTTGACGATCCATAATCGCTTGAGATTTGCCTGGAAAAATTTCGACATCAACCGCGCTTGGCAGTTTATGCAGCTATATCGGGATGAAGATCGGCGCGTTATGGTGTGGGCTAAGGAAAGAGATATGTATGATGTGATAAAGACTTATCGCGAAACCAGACGAAAATGGTTGCTCTCATTGCCTGAAATAGCGTTAAGCCGCTGGCGAACCCGAAGATCGCGGCACCCTGATTTTTCAGACGACGCGGTTTTTGCCCTCGCGGATAGCATCCCCCGTCCGGTGATGTACGGGCGCTATCCAGTGATAATCGCTCCTGTAGTTCGAGATCACTATATGAAATTGGAGATATTCAAGCCACATTCACCGCCCGCGCCGAAAGACTTAATCCCTTCCTTCGCGCCAGAAACGGCGGACGTTCTTTCCCTTGCGGACAAAGCGAGGATGGCGCTTAAGGAAAAAGGTATTGGTGGATTGTTGAAGGAAATTCGTAATTATGTTCGCTGGCTAATAATCTCCGAGTGAATCACCTTGAATATTTCGATGACTTCCCCTGTTTATCGACAAAATCCCGAGGTCATAGTCAATGTCAAACCTGATGGTGGAGCATGTTTTTGTCGTCCGGGAAAATCGCGGGGCATTATTCTCGATCCGTTGCTGTTTGCGATCTGGTCAGCGGCTGATGAGCGCACGCTACTCGAAATAGCTGAAGCCACTCAGGTTTCGACATATTTGGCATCTTGTGTACTGACTGTCCTTCAGCTTGCTGAGCTGTTATCTTCTGAGAAATCAATTCGCGTCAATAAGGCGCGACCTCCTGCTCCAGTGCCTACTGAAATTTCCATTCATGCTGTGGTTATCCATCAATACGCGCCGGCTGATCTAGATAACTGTTTATCAACATTAGCCAACCAGACACCTTTCGTGCCCTCTGTCACAGTTATCACTACAGTACCAGTAGCGCTGAAATCCAAGAATATTCGCGTAATACAATCAGAATCCGGCAAATTGACCGATGATCTGGTCAATCAGTTAGTCTCTGTCAAACAAGAAGCAATACTTGTGCTTGACTCTCAAGTTGCTCTGGCACCCCACGCGTTGGACGAAATGCTCTACGCCTTACATTTACGGAGTGATATTGCCGCGGTCGCACCTCGAGTCATGTGGAAACAATGGCGTAGATTTGTCATGAGTATGGGAGATTGGCGGAGTGCTGATGATGTGCGAAACAATCCTTACGCGGGGCAACTAGACGTAGGTCAATTTGGACCGCGGTGGCAGGAAATACCTGCCATAAATTTTAGCGCGGGCTTAATCAGGCGTGAAATCTTTCACAAAATTGCCGTGCCAGATGCAGATTATGACCTCGATTGGATTGGAGTAGATTGGTGCTATCGAGCACGACTACGCGGTTATCACATCCTGAGCAGCACTCAGGCATTAGCTTATGGACCGTGGCTCGCCCCAGTTGATTTGGTGCAAGAGACGAAAAACAAGTTGACATTTGTAACGCGCAACTTTGAACCAGAGTTCACTCACAAACAAATCCAAACCTACCAACATCAAGATAGGCTTCGCTCCGAGACGGAGCAAGAAGCTTGTCACCTCGGCTGGAAAAGGTTTCGCGAGAATCGCGTTACGCCGCGTCAGATCACCAACCGTCCACCGCGTAGCGATGAATGGCTGAATTCGCTGGAACCATCCGGTCCTGGCGCAATGCTACAAGATAGTATTCCGGCATTAACTGTGGATAATGTACGCGCCGTGTATAGTCAGTATCAAACAGTTACCCCATTACAAATTAAAAAACGCGTCGCTTTTATCGGTCAAAAAACAGCGCGACATCAGAAAATGGCGCGGCAGCTAGACAGCGTGTGCGATATCGCTCGGATCGAGATACAGGAAAATGATGATGAAGCCTCTCTTATTCAGACCATCAGTGCGGCTGACCTGGTTATAGCTACGACCGAAGCTATGCAACGGTTCGGATCCTTACAAAGATGGCATAAGCCGATCATATTGGACGCGCAGCCCCCAGTAACATTGGCTACGCGCACTGAAGGAGCATATAATACAAGTCTGTGCAAACAAGTTGAGGCATTTGCGGATACGCCACAGCTATGGTTGCAGACAATCGACGGGGTAGTGTGTGCCAGCGAAGAGGAACGGCTGTATTGGTTAGGACAATTCGCGGCGCGAGATCGTATCAGTCCTTATACGGCACAAGGAGATCCCGCTTTGCGCGATTTAGTTATGGTGATGCCTACCGGGGTAGATGTTCCCGCGTCTTCACCACAACTGATTTTGAAAGGAATTCATCCGAAGATTCACGCGAATGATAAAGTCATTTTATGGTTGGGAAACCTGTTGCCGCACGATGATCCTTTAACGTTAATTCGGGGATTTGCGAAACTAAGACCAACACATAATAATCTGAAGTTGATTTTTGCCGCGTTTGGTGATGAACCCCATGATCAGAAAAACCAAAAACTGGCTATACAATTAACAATAGAATTGGAGTTGACGCGTTCGGTATTCTTCGAACAACAAATTTCCCCCAGCGTACATAAAAGCTATCTAAGTGAAGCCGATTTAGCGATTAAATTGAGCACAGATTCATTAGAAGCACAATTGCACGAGCCTGCTGAATTATCGATGTGCATCGGCGCGGAGGTACCATTGATACTTACATCAGGGGGCGCGAGTAGTGGTCTAGTACAGCGATATGAGTTGGGGCGAACCGTCCCATCAGAAGATGTTGAAACTCTAGCAAAAACGATAATAAATTGTCTTCAAACGCCGCGCGAGGTTTATCGCGAACATTTCGAAAAGGCACACGCGGCATTAGCCTGGTCACAGGTTATTACACCTATAGCCGAATTCTGTCAAGAACCGCATTACGCATTAGACCGACAAGTTAACGCGTTCCTGTATCAAAAGCACGTACTGCCGCCGCCTTCTCCAACACCATTGTGGGCTTTACCGGCTAAGGCTTGGCGAATGCTCACGCGTAAAGGCTTGCGGAGCACCATCGGCGAAGTGCTTCAATATGTTCGCTGGAAGATGGGAGTGTAAATATGAATTATCCTACCGTCAGCGTGATAGTCTTAAATTATAATGGTATGCAGTACATGGAAGACTGTTTTGCTTCACTGAGCAAAATTGACTATCCCGCCGACCGCGTCGAGTTGGTATTAGCAGATAACGCTTCCTCCGATGGTTCTGTAGCGTATGTGCGCGAACATTTTCCTCAAGTTCGGATTATCCAATTCAAGCAGAACTACGGATTTTGTACGGGCAATAACCGCGCCGCGGCTGAATCGCAAGCAGAGTTCGTTGCATTTCTCAATTCTGATATGCGCGTCGAATCACACTGGTTGATCGGTTTAGTCGAGGCGTTGGATGATGATCCTGACGCGGTTTGTTCAGCTTCAAAGATTTTGAACTGGGATGGACGGTTGATAGACTTTGGGGGCTTGTTACTTTCCTTTTTGGGACACGGTCGCGCCGCTGGTTATCACGACGATGACCTGACCGCGTATGATAATCTGCGCTATGTACTGGGACCGTGCGGTGGTGCTATGCTCATCGATCGCCAAATTTTTCTGGATGTTGGGGGTTTCGATGATGATTTCTTTGCCTATTTCGAGGATATTGACTTAGGGTGGCGACTTTGGATCTTGGGATATAAGGTGGTCTTCGCTCCGCGCTCCATTTGTTATCACGTGCATTTTGGGTCGTCATCCAAATGGTCACAGGCAAAAGTGCAATATTTGTACGAACGCAACGCCTTGTATACCATCATCAAAAACTATGAACAATCCTACCTCGATCACGTGTTACCATTGGCATTGCTAATGCAAATGAAACGCGCGTATCTATACGGTCAGATGGGGGGCGTGGACATGAATAGGTGCCGCTTTACTTCTCGAACGTCGGAGCCGCCCGCGCCGATAGCGACAAAATATGACATGCGTTACTACTTGCAGGAGATGTGGCGTACTCTTCGTGACGGTGGGGTGCTGGCACTGATGCGCAAGACTTTGGATGAGATAGACAGACGGCTAGGCCGCCCTGTTCCACAATTTTTACCCTCAGAGTTACTATCACAACAACAGTCATTCTATTGGATACAACAGGCACATGTTGCTGCCACGAACGATGTTATCGAGAATTACACCGTGACGATGGAAAAACGCGCATATATTCAAAGCCATCGGCAGCGTACCGACGCGGAGATTTTCCAAACTGTGAAAGCCTTAAGCTTCGATGTATGTTTCGACACGTCAGAATACCGGCAGGCACAGCAGCGACTAATAAAACTGTTCGGTGTTGAACAACTGTTCGGCAGTGTGTTTGATTCCGAATTAGAATTTGTATTACACCTTAAGGAGTAAGAATGAGTAATAATGAAATTGTAGGGTTAATTCCGGCAGCCGGAAAAGGCACGCGCCTCGCGCCTTTTCCCTGTCCCAAAGAACTGTTTCCCATCGGCTACCAAGATTATAAAGTCAAGGGTAAAATTGAACATCGCCCAAAAGTGGTCAGTCAATACTTGTTTGAGGAACTAGTTGACGCGGGCGCCAAGAAGGTTTTTATTATCTTGGGAGAAGGCAAACACGACATCATGAATTATTACGGTAATGGAGGGCATTTTGGTGCCGATGTTTGTTACTTGTACCAGGAAGAACTGCGCGGCATGCCTTTCGCCTTGGATCTGGCTTACCCCTGGCTGAATGGTGAGACCGTGATCTTCGGTATGCCCGACACCATCATTGAACCCAAGGATGCTTTCAAGCAGATGCTGGATTACCACAACGAGAAGAACGCTGATCTAACCCTGGGACTTTTTGCCACCGACACCCCCTGGAAATTTGGCATGGTAGAAATTGATGCAGAGGAGCGCGTCGTCTACAATATAGATAAGCCCCGCGAAACCGACCTGCGATATATGTGGGGCATCTGTTGTTGGGGGGCGCGGTTTACCGAAATGATGCACCAAGCCCTGACAGACATTTCTTACGCTGGCAAAGAGGTAGTATTATCAGAGATGTTTAACGAGGCTCAAAGGCAAAAGCTCAATGTCATGGGTCTTCGTTTCGATGATGGAAAATATATGGATATCGGCACAGCAGAGGAGCTAGACGTGGCATTGAAGAAGTTCCACCTGTAGCTGCCTTGTGGGTTCACTCTGGCGCGTTTATTGATGAAAATTACACACGTCATTCATGGATATTCCCCTGCGATTGGGGGCACCGAGTTCTTATTCCAACGCATCTCAGAACAACTGGTGACCCAATACAACGATGAGGTGACAGTATTTACAACAAACGGATATAATCCGAATTTTTTTGTAGATCCTGATCTGCCGGCTATTCCGATTCGCGATAATGAAGAACTGAATGGAGTAAAGATACAGCGCTTTCCTGTCAACAACCGAATCGCGCCGCGAATTCAGGCCTTGCAAAAAAGGGCGTTTGACGGCAATTGGCCATTCAATGATGTGCTGCGCACGTTGTATCACGGCCCTATATCCTGGCAGATGTTTAAGGCTATCACTCGCGCTCGGGCCGATGTTCTGGTTGCCTCCTCATTCCCCTTACTGCACATGTACTACGCCGTCATCGGCAAACGCTTCAATCATATCCCCTTAGTGATTTGCGGCGCGCTCCATCCGGGGGATAGCTGGAGTTACGACCGCCCGATCATTTATAGAGCTATCGCCGCGTGTGATATCTATCTCGCGTATACGACCTTCGAACGGGACTTCGTCATAGCCAAAGGCACCTCGCCGAATAAGGTATGCGTAGCTGCCCCCGGAGTGACCGTGGAGCCATTTGAGTCCGCCGATGGCATGGTTCTAAGGAAAAAATTCGGCTGGGAGACCGCGCCAATCGTCGCCTTCGTCGGTCAGCAATCCGCGCACAAGGGGATCGATACCCTCTACCACGCCATGCGCCTGGTCTGGCGGCAGCTACCCGAAGCGCGGTTAATCGTCGCGGGAGGACGGACCGCGTACTCCCCCCACCTCGATCACATCCTGGAGACGTTTTCCGCGCGTGAGCGAGACCGTATCCGGATAATTCCCAACTTCGCCGAGGAAGAGAAAGCCCAAATCTTTGCCGCGTGTGACGTGTTCGTCTCGCCATCCGGTTTTGAATCTTTCGGCATCACATTCGTCGAGGCGTGGGCAGCCGGTAAGCCGGTCATCGGCTGTCGTAGCGGCGCGATCCCTACGGTGATTGACGAGTGGCGGAATGGCTTGCTTATTACTTATAAAAACGTTCCTCAACTTGCCTGTGCCATCCTGGAGCTTCTGACAGATGATAAGCTACGAGCGCGAATGGGACAGCGCGGACGAGAGAAGGTGCTTGAACAGTACACTTGGGATACTGCCGTTGAGCGGTTTAGGCAAGCTTATGGCCTAGCGGTTGAATACGCGAGAAGTTGATATGATAGGAAAGATAACTATGGAAACTGAACAAAATAAAGTGTATTCCATTGATAAATTGAAAATCATGGTGGTAAGCACTCCTAAAACAGGCAATACTTGGATCAAGAACTTACTGGCGAATATCTATGAACTGCCTATCATGGATATAGGCACCATATTCAGCACAACTGAAGCAAACCTCTTGGGAACCCGTTGGATAACCCATCAACATTTCACTCCCCTTAACAGCGATCTTCTCGATTGGGCAGAACGTAATGACGCGGTTTTTGTCACCACCATTCGCCATCCCTGTGATGTATTATTATCAGAATTCCACTTTGTTCAAAATCTAGGTAGCAGACTCCAATTTGCAGATATAGACAGGACACCAATTATGATGCAGGATGATGATACAATGGGAGAGCATACAATATCATACATACGTCAGGGATTCTCTACATTGCTTGAGATATCACTTATGTGGATGCAATCGGGCAAATCTCTGATAGTTTCCTACGAAGACCTATGGCGTGATCCGGTAACGACATTGGTAAGGTTGACCGATGAAATACACCCCGCTCCTCATGATCGTATAGAGAGTGCGATTGATCTGTGTGATATCCACATGTTGCGCAAACTCTACGACGATCCTCAAGGCAAGTTCTTCCGCAAGGGGCAGCCGGG
>CAZSIG010000036.1:7357-14582 GCA_964606195.1 uncultured Anaerolineales bacterium | reverse complement strand
TTATCGTTTTCGCAAGTGATAATATGATAATGTTCCAGATAAAAGTAGGACGATGGCAAACGCGCCCCATGCAGACAACGCGGGGGCGTAAATAATCTGCTCTACCTCCACAAACTTCGCGCCGTAGGTGCCCCAATTGCCTGCGGCGTCTTGCCCATTGACCAGCACGATGTGCCGCCCGGCGGACAGCGCGGCGGTGTCGATTATACCCCAAACTTCCTCTGTATCACCGTCGAACGCGCCATCGACCGCGTACAATGGGATACCTGTTCCATCAGTACCTTCTACATTCACAAAGCATTGTGCCGCGGTAATATTCTCTCCTGTAAGCTGCGCGGTCAAGGTTACTATGTCACCGCAAGTGGGAATCATAGGGGCGATCTCCAATTTATGTACCTCTGGACCTTGAATCCGCGCCCGATCGAGCACATTTTCTTCCGTAAGCTCCGTTGCCAACAAGAACGCGCCTAAATTCTCTTGCCAAATCTGCGGCAGGTCGGCGCAGGGTTGGAAGAAATGCTCGCCGCACTCGAAAGTGTAGGAAGGAATTCCCAATTCGTCGTAACTCCAGTCGTCGGTCGTGCCGCTGGCGAGATATAAATTCGCGCCGCTGGTCGCCTGATAATCATTGTAAGTTGCCATCTTCTCACCTATCGCGGCGAGCGCGGCGCTATCCGGCGCGGGGTCGTAGGTATGACTCCAAGGCCAGAGCACAAGGTTGCCGTAACTGTGTAAGGTGATTAAAAAATCAATGCCGTACGCGCGGCAAAAATCGCGCACAGCAATGGTTTCCGGTTCGCTCCACGGGGCTGTACCGCGATACAGTTCATTACAGGGATTCACGCTAGTGCCCGCCGTTCCCCAAGATTTCTCGTAATTGCGATTCAGATCCGTGCCGAATTGGTTATAAGAGAGAGGGGGCACCATGCAGTTACCACCATTGGTATGATTGGTATTCTTGCGTTGGTAATAGCCCTGCTCCGCGAGTTTATGCCCATCGGGATTGACCACCGGCATGACCCACACTTCTCGCGTGTTCAAGAGCCAGGTGATCTTCGCGTCGCTGCCATAGTTCGCGGTGAGATAGTCCAGGTAATTCAGTGCCAATTCGGGTGTGACCAACTCGCGAGCATGGTGCGCGGCGACGAGGAAGAAAGCAGGCTTAGGTGAACTGATAGCATGATTGGTAACGCGCGCGGCTAGGATGTCATATCCTTTTTGCGCTGTCATCTGCTCTTTTTCCCAACTATCTCCCACGTCCAGAATCTGTACTAGTTCGGGGTATTCGTTCGCGGCAGCACGCATATCCTCATACAATTGTTCGACTGTCCGATAACATGAAAGGTCCGCGGGTGCCCACATTCGCTGAGTGAGAACGCGGTCTACTTCGACGCGCACGCCGCGTTTTTGCAAATCAGTATATTGCGCGGCACTCAGCGCGGTTATGAAGTAATTCTTATCTTTGTTCACCTCCCATATATCGTTCGTCGCGGCGAATTCTTGCAGTTGTTGTTCGTCAGCGTAGTAAATTCGCACGACGTAGCCGCTCAAGTCGGGTTGTGCCAACGCGGGATAACTGTACGCGGTTGATAATAGAATAACAACGATAATTGAAAGAAATATTCTTTTCATCTTTAATTTCTCCTGAATTCGCGTCGTTTATTATTTTTAACAATTATAAAATATTATCGAAGATCTGTCAAAGGCAAATATTCAAGTCGGCGAACCTCCCGCAGGTTCAAACGGAGTAGCCTTGCTCCAGAGCGGTTATGATTATAGAACGATATATTTCATCAGGAAAAACTAACCTGCGGGAGGTTTTGGCGGCGCGGTTTGGACTTTCAACGGTAGCCGGACGCGGGGTTCAGACTTCCGAAGTTTCGGAAAACTTCGGAAGTCTCGCCCGGATTATCACTTGCCATTTAAGCATTACCGAGACTCGCGTAATCTTAAATTTTGCGCGGGGAGTCGAGTTTAATAAAGTGTCAGGGCGCGGTATCTTGTGGAGTAATATTGTGTCATAATAACTATTTTAGTTATTAAAGTGGAGCATAAGTATCTTTTGAAATGATATATAATAATCTTAGTGGAGCAAAATACTTTGAGAACAAAAATACAGAGTAACGAGCTTTTCATGCCCGCGATTTGTGGTATAATTAGTGTCGCTACGACAGCGATTTTACCTCTTAGATTTCCTTCGCCGTTGGCTCTTGAAAAGAGGGGTCTCTGGGATTTTGCAAAGGGCGCGAATATGACCTGTAGGGCGGCTTTCCATAACCGCCGTTTGGGGTAATTATGAATACGGCAGGTAAGAAACCTGCCCTACTATGCGAACTCCCAAAGAGCCGAAAAGAGACAGAGCGTACCGAGATTAGCGAGATATTCCTCAGAGTTTGTATGCTCAGCCAGTTCACTACTGGTTACGAAAAGCTCGGTAAATTAACCCGAATCAGCGGTGTGATATAACACAAACAGATAATTTAAGATTTGCGCTAGGGGGCATTAGCTCTGAGTAAGAGCGACCGCGCCTGAATTCGTTATCTCTGACCGCGCAGATCTATCACCATGAGGAGCGAATATAAATATGGTCGATTTCGTGCATTTGCATGTTCACTCAGAATACTCTTTATTAGATGGGATGAGCCGCGTGAAAGAACTAGCCGCGCGTGCCCAAGAATTGGATATGGGCGCCATCGCGCTGACCGATCACGGGGTGATGTACGGCGTGATTAACTTTTACCGCGCTGCGAAACAGTATGGTATCAAGCCAATCATCGGCATGGAAGCGTACATGGCGCGGCGCACCATGCAAGACCGCGACGTAAAATTAGATAAAAAGTCCGACCATCTAGTATTGCTGGCAGAGAACGACGTCGGCTATCAAAATCTGCTGAAGATCGCCTCCGCAGCGCAACTTGAGGGATTCTACTACAAACCCCGCGTGGATAAAGAATATCTATCTACTCACGCGGAGGGATTGATTGCCCTGAGCGCGTGCGCGGCGGGAGAGATCCCCCGCCTGATATTGGGTGAGAAGATGAACAAGGCGCGCGAGACGGCTGAATGGTATCGCGACGTTTTCGGTCCCGAAAATTTCTACCTTGAGCTGCAACAGCACGAGGGGATCCCCGAACTAGAACCGATCAATCGCGGATTATTGGAACTGCATAAAACTACGGGCATTCCATTGGTAGTCACAAACGATACTCACTACACGCGCGCGGAGGATGCAAGCACTCACGATATACTCTTGTGCATTCAGACAGGCAAGACGGTGGATGATCCGTCGCGGTTACGAATGGGAGATAAATCGTTTTATCTGAAAAGTTACGAGGAGATCGCGCGCATGTTTCCCGATTATCCCGACGCGCTGCTGAACACGGTGCGCATCGCGGAGCGGTGCGATGTGAATCTGGATACGACAGGTTATCATCTACCCCTTTTCGAGGTGCCGGAAGGTTACGATACGCAGAGCTACTTGCGGTATTTGGTAGAAGAAGGGCTGAAACGAAGATACCGCGAGATTACGGATAGGATACGCGCCCGCGTCGAGCACGAATTGAAGATTATTCACGAAATGGGCTTCGACGCGTATTTCTTGATCGTGTGGGATTTGTGTCGTTTCTCTAAGGAACAAGACATCTGGTGGAACGTGCGCGGTTCGGGGGCGGGGAGTATTGTAGCTTATTGTCTGGAAATCACAAACTTGGATCCGCTGCCGACTAATCTGATTTTCGAGCGATTTCTCAATCCTGGACGCGTCAACATGCCCGACATTGACCTCGATTATCCCGACGACCGCCGCGAGGAGATGATTCAATACACGATAGATAAATATGGGCAAGACAAAGTAGCCCAGATTATCACCTTCGGCACGATGGGCGCGAAGGCGGCTATTCGCGATGTGGGACGCGCCTTAGACTTGCCGCTTAGTGAAGTTGACCGCGTGGCAAAGTTGATTCCCGGTGGCCCTAAAGTGAAGATTAAGAAGGCGTTGGCAGATGTCAAAGAGCTACAGGAATTGCTGAAGCGAGAAAAATATCTCAAAGAGTTGATAGAAACCGCGCAGAAGCTAGAGGGAGTATCGCGACACGCGGGGACTCATGCCGCGGGTGTGGTGGTGACGGATGAACCGCTGGTGACGTATACTCCACTACACCGCCCGACCGGCAGCAACGGTGGCGGCGCGCTGACGCAGTTTCCGATGGAGATCGTGGACAGCATCGGACTGCTCAAGGTCGATTTTCTTGGCTTGTCCACCTTAACGATTATGCGCCGCGCCTGTGAATTGATCGAAGCGCGGCATGGGGTAAGCTATAATTTGACCAATATCCCACTGAATGATGAAATCGCGTTTGAACTGCTGTCGCGCGGCGATACGGTGGGGGTGTTTCAGGTGGAGAGTGAGGGGATGAAGCGAGTGCTGCGCGATATGCGCCCGAACCGCTTCGAGGATATCATCGCGGTGGTCGCGCTGTATCGCCCCGGTCCGATGGAGTACATTCCCAATTATATCAACCGCAAACATGGTGAGGAGGAGGTCACGTATCGGCACGAGTCATTAGAGCCGATTTTGGCGGAGACCTTTGGCATCATCGTTTATCAGGAGCAGATTATTCAGATTTTGACCGACCTCGCGGGCTATTCCGGGGGAGAAGCTGACCTGGTGCGCCGCGCGGTGGGTAAGAAGAAAAAAGAAGTTTTAATGCAACAGCGCGAGATGTTCGTCAGGCGCAGCGCGGAGCATATTGGGCTGCCCACGGAAGTGGCGAACGGCATCATGGATGATGTCGAATATTTCGCGCGTTACGGATTCAATAAGGCACATGCAGCGGACTACGCGATGATCACTTGCCAGACTGCGTATCTGAAAGCGCATTACCCGGTCGAGTATATGACCGCGCTGCTCAGCGTGGAGCGAAATAACACTGACAAGGTGACGACGTTCGTGGCGGAGGCGCGGCGGTTAGGGTTCGAGGTGCTGCGTCCGGACATCAATCACAGCCAGTTGGATTTCGCTATCGAGGCACGACCTGTCGAGTGTGCCTCTGATAATGGTAAGGGCGAAGGGCAGGTTGTCGAAGCGATCAGGTTCGGCTTGGGCGCGGTGAAGAATGTGGGTGAGGGACCGGTGAACGCGATTATTGAGGGGCGCGGTGATAAGCCACTGAAAGATTTGGACGATTTCTGTAATCGCGTCGATTTGCGCCAGGTGAGTCGCAAGGCGTTGGAGTGTCTAATTCGCGTGGGGGCTTTTGACGATTACGGTCGCCGCGAACAGTTATTGGCGATGATCGAGCGCATGGTCGGGGCAAGCGCACAGTCACATCAGGCGGCGGAGGTAGGGCAAATGGGCTTGTTCGGCGGCGCGATGGCGACGGCGGGGAGCGCGACGGTGCTATATCCACTTCCGGAGGTGGAGGCGCTGTCTCAAAAAGAGATGTTGGCTGATGAGAAAGAGTTGCTGGGGATTTACGTCTCTGAAACGCCGCTGGCGCAAATATCGCGGTCGTTGGCGGGAGAGGTACAGTTTTGCGGGCAAATCAGTCCGGAGATGCGCGGTAGACGCGTCAAACTCGCGGGGCAGATCACGCGCGTGAACCAAATTACGACGCGTAAGGGCGACGCGATGGCTTTTGCGGAACTGGAGGATATACAGGGGAATATTGACGTGGTCGTCTTTCCTAAAGTTTATCAAAATAGTCGCGATTTATGGGTCGAAGATAAGTTAGTACGATTGTTCGGTAAGGTTGACGAGCGCGACGGGAAAGCACAAGTTCTGTGTGAGGGTATCTCCGAATACCAGACTGATGCGCGGCTCGACGAATGCGCGGCCGAGGGGGACCGCGATAACGGAAATGGGAACGGCGGCAACGGTAGCTACCGCGCTGCGTCTAAATATCCTGTCGAACAACAACCTGCTAGTTCCGAAGTGCCCAAAGTTCAGGCGCATCACATTCACGTATCGCTGCCGCGAACTGGAGACTTGGACCGCGATATTAAACGTTTGGGCGAATTGCATCGCATGTTGAACAAGGCTGAGGGTAAGGATTTCTTCACGCTGTACGTGCAAAATGGGGTAGGGTGTATCTGTCTGAAGTTCCCTAATAGTAGAACTCAGTATTCCGCGAATTTGGAGAGAGAGTTGGGGGGTATATTGGGGGAGGATAATAAAATACGCGTGGAGAAGATGTAAAGGGCGAACACATAGGTTCGCCCCTACAGGTTTGCCCCTACAAGATATGATGCGGGTGCGCGGTTAATCAACCGCGCACCCGTTTTTAGTAGGACACTGATGAACACTGATTAGCACTGATTTTTTGTTTATTTTGAAGTATATGTTTGATTCGGATGTAAAGGGCGAACACATGGGTTCGCCCCTGAAGCCTACGGCTAGTCCGCTATAGCCGCCAATTTTCCAGCTATCTCTTGCGCCTCTGCCAGTATTTGGGGATCCTCGTCGTAAATGGCGGTGCCTTTGAGGTCTGCCTCGATCGCTTTGGGGCTGTAGGACATGAAGCCGAGAAGCTCGAAATCGGAGAGTTTATCGCGCAGGAATTCTTTGTCTGATTCTTGCCGAATTTTATTACCTACGACGAAGATGTGCGGCACGTTAATGTCCGCCGCGAGTTTGCGAATGATCTGCGCGGTTTGCAGGCTGCGACGTCCCGGCTCCACGACGATGATGAAGGCATCCACCGCCTGCGCGGTGGCGCGACCAAGGTGCTCGATGCCGGCTTCCATATCCATGATGATGACATCTTTTCTGCCGATTAAGACGTGCGTGACTAATGCCTTGAGCAGCGCGCTTTCGGGACAGACGCAGCCGGAGCCGCCATGATCGACCGTCCCCATGACTAGCAGTTTGATGCCTTGATGGTTAAGCGAGAACTTTTCGGGGATGTCGTCCACGCGGGGATTAAGTTTGAACATTTTACCGTAAGTACCCGGCTGCGCGCCGGTGCGTTCGGCAATCAGTTCGGACATCTCCGCGACAGGCACGATTTCGCGGGCATCGCTGGGCGCGATGCCGAGCGCGGAGGCGAGGTTGGCGTCGGGGTCGGCGTCTATGGCAAGCACTGTCTGACCCTGCTCCGCGTAGATGTGAGCCAATAGTCCGGCGAGGGTGGTTTTGCCCACGCCGCCTTTGCCAGTGATAGCAATTTTGGGCATAGTTTATTTCCTCCTAATAAAGTATCAGGGACGCGATTTGTATCGCGTCCCT
>CAZSIG010000036.1:6157-7257 GCA_964606195.1 uncultured Anaerolineales bacterium | reverse complement strand
TATGGCGCGCCGTAATTACGCATGATGATGGGTAGGTAGATGAATTGCGGGTCTTTGTAATAGACAACCAAAGAACTCACCAATGGGGTCTTTTGATATAACCCATTGTGCAGGAAAGAGCGCAACCGCGCGCGCATTTGTAAGTAGTTGGTGGATGGGTGTAAAGTGGTGCCGGGAGCATAGATTGATTGTCCGGGGGCATCGAACCACCCGCCACACTTGCCATCGTTACCGAACCAACCATCATACGCACCACAACCATAAGGATTCCAGTTTATGCCATCGTTGCTGACGCGGACCTGCACTTGGACATCCGTTCCGTAATCAGTAGAATCTGCCCAATCCACAATGACCCACGGAAACTGTCCGTTAGCGGATAATGGGGGAGAGAGCCAAGTCGCGGAACCGGTGTATTTCAGTGATGACGACCGCGCAAAAAAGACATCGCGGTCCCAGAAAGGATCCAATCCGTTACGATCATCATCCCACATCAAGTAGATGTTGTTCCAGTCAACCCATAGGCTGGGGCGGCGCTGGTGCGCGGGGGCGGGGAAGTATCTATTATAAATGTTGGTATTCTTGGAAAGTTTCACGTTGTCGTTGAGTACCACGTTAGCGTCGGGGAGAATGTGCCATCCTAGTACCGCGCCTTTGCTCCAGTCAGAAATTTGAATGTCTTTTCCAAAGCGACGGAAAAATTCCGTGCCCAAAAACGACCATCCCATTTGTGCGATATAAATGTCGTAATTCCAATCGTCATAATTTCGACCATCAGTCCACGCTACAAATACATTTGTTATTGTACTTGATACAGTCGTACCTGAACCAATCGGCGTATATCGCGGGGTAGCAGCAATTACAGGGTCACTATGCCAAACTGGCAGACTCTGCCATTCCCTTGTCTCTTCTGTGCTCACTTTCACAATTCGGTTACTATCGAAACAAGGGAAATTGGCACCAGTTCCTGATAAATTCTCAATTACTCCTGTATCAATGAACCAGATCGCGGATTCGTTATCGACAGTCACATCGCGCCAAACCAACCCCACCCAATTTACCCAATAAGGGGATTGAACTGATAATTCGTCACAAACGAAATT
>CAZSIG010000036.1:0-6057 GCA_964606195.1 uncultured Anaerolineales bacterium | reverse complement strand
CCACCCAATTTACCCAATAAGGGGATTGAACTGATAATTCGTCACAAACGAAATTTTTGTCTTTTTCAAATACGGGAAAAGCGACGATATCAGGGGCTAACTGGTCATTTTCTAATTCCTCCGCGGGTACTTGTACATCTATACCAAACGTTGGCAGATGGCTATCAGGGCGATCAGGATCTGTTACATTATCATCTACGACATCTACCGAAGCAGACAAATATACGTCAGCATTACCGTTGCGCCAATCTTCCCATGCTACAAAGACTACTGGTCCTGTAATATAATCGCTACTTTCTACCCACGCCGACACATCTATGACTGGATTAGCCTGCCTGTCCAAATTTGTAAAATCATTGACGCGGACGCTGCGGGCAATACATCCTTCACCACCGTTAGCAGTATCGCTCCACCCGCCCCAAGTCGCGCCACCATCGCGAGACATAGTAAAATAAATATCATCGTTACCACTACGATCGTCGACCCAAACTACATATATGTATCCGTTGGAATCTACAGTAATCGAGGGCGCGGTTTGATTTCCATAGGGAGGATTACAGGTATCCGCTAACCCCGATATACTCATACCATCTGACCAAGTATGGCTCGCGGTATTGAAAGTGTTGAAAAAGATGTCATAATTAGCACCGTTACTTCTGTCTTCCCATACCGCGTAGACACGGCTGCCATCTGGTGAGATAGCTAAATCTGGGGCGCGTTGCCAGCTAATTGTGCTATCATGGTTCACTTTCATATCTCCGTGCCAGGTATAGCCCCCATCGGTACTATAATCGAAATATATGTCCGTATTATCTTCCGGGGTTCTACATACATCATCTGCAGGAGGAAGAGGAAGAAACTCTTGACACTCAGCTTCAGAAGCTGCATCAGAATTACAATCTAAGTCACAGTTATTGTACCATTGTCCGTTACGATCATCTTGCCAAATTGCATATATGTTGTTGGAATTTGTCGGATCTACAGCCATAACAGTTGCCATTTGGTGAGCATCGGTGATAGGAGATGTGGGAGGGCCGTAACCACGATCACTGACCGCGACGTCTCCTTGAAAAATTCCCAATCGCATCACACCGCTGGTATCGGAATAATCCATAGGAGATAGCGCGACCTCAGGCACTGGTTCTGAATCTAAAATCTGTAATAGTTCAGTGTAGGTATCCCTCTTTTGCACACCTAATTGCCATATCTCTGAGATCAATTCCAGAGATAGAGGATTTGCACCTACTTTCTCTATCTCCGCCTTCAAGAGTGAGACATCTTCAGTCGCGTACGCGTCTCCAAAACTAGCTAACGAAGGATCAGCAGAAAAGTACACCGGGTTGTAGCGAAGATGAGCACCTTTGGCATATTGAGAATTCTTACTATCGGATAGTTCCGACGTATCCGCGTTACTCCATCCTAATTTTTGAACTTGTTGGTGAGTAGCAAATTCATGTTTATTACTCGGAACTACCTGTACAGCTATGGGGCCAAACACATTATTATCTTCGTCGTCTTCTAAGACGCTATCTTCCGAATCCACGACAATCCAGAAATTATAGGTGCGCGCTTCATTGAGCCAACTTCCGGGAATCGACGCGGTAAAGGCATAACCAGTATGAGCAGGAAATAGGCTTCCTTGACAGAACCAGGCTATACCCACGTTAGATTGATCCCAGACTATCGGCGGCGACGCGGGATCGATAAATAGATCTGCCCAAAAGTCATTCGTATTGCCTACCCCCACTGCTCCTTGATTCTCTATCTCTACAGTGATCGTCACCGTTACCCCCTTCAGCACAGTCAGCGGTTCCGCGGTGACGTTGGGATCAGCAGTAATGCTCTTAACCACCAAATCAGGGAAAGCTCCCTGCGGACTGATCGCGTTTGGCTCTACGGTTGTGGTGACTTTCAAGTGCTGGTCTGTTGGCGTTGGACGCGGGGTATGTGATTGAGAATCAGCGCAAACTACCATACTGGCGAATAACCACAGTATCATCGAAAATGACAGACAGGTTATGATATTTGTTACTTTTTTCATTGCTTCACTCCTTTTGCCTCTCTAAAATCTTTTTAGATTATAGCTACCTGAAATTCTGCAGAGCAGGATAAGACTTTAAGCATAAACAACCGCGTGTCCTTTTCGTGCGGTCGCGTCTTCTATAAAATCTAATATCCCTACATTATTGTATCACTCTAAAATGACAACTAAGTGAAAAACTTAGTACATTTAGAGGTAAATGCTGATTGAATGCGCTTACCTCTAAACAGAGGCGGGCTTGCCTCATTGCTATTTTGGCAAAAACCCGCCCCCGAAACAGTCTCTAAACCTGTAACTTACATATTACAACCGAGTAAATAACCGCGATGCTATTTACCCCCTATACGAACGATTCTCACCAATATCGCGATACTAGCTAGGAGTAAACCACCTAGCAAAGGAGCGATTCCCCAGCCCACTGTTGGGACTTCGATTGAGCCAGCCGGCCTTACGGGCGTAGCCGTAGCTCGTACTACCAACGTCGCGGTAGCCCTTCCTCCTACCGTAGTAGCACCCTTCACCGGCGTCACCGCGCCTCCACTAACCGCTCCCGGTGTAACCGCGACCGCGCCTACGGGGCCTTGTGCTGTGGGATAAATTGGCGTAACCGCTAGCCATGTAGGAGAGGGAGTAGTCGTAGGTTTAGTCTCGGTAGGCTCTGGAGTATCACTAGGAGCTTCTGTCGGAACCACTTCTGGGGTAGTGGTTACAGTAGGAGCGACCACCCAAAACAGCGCGGTAGCACTTGTGTTACATATAGCTGTCACCGTATGTTGCCCCGCGCCTGCCTCGTGGGGAATGTTAATATTAACGTAAAAATTACCCTCAGAATCGGTAGATACGTCCCCTAATAACTGTACATCAGGATTGTCCCATCGTACTTGGCAAGGATGATTTGGCGCGAAAAACATCCCTTCTACTCTGACTCCCGCTGTGCCGGGTACTCCTTCGCGGGGGCTAAGGGAAATGCCCGCACTACGCGTTGGCATGACACGCGTCGGTCTCCCGCGTTGCTGCGGCGGCGTTGCAAATGTCAGCGCGGGACTAAGTACCAAAAGCATTACATACGCGGTCAGAACACATAGAGCAATAACCGAAGATGTTCTTATTTTTTCTTTCATTTTTCTCATAATCAGTACTCCCTTCGCGTATCACAGAGGATAAAATTGCACCCCCGCGCTAATTTTATCACCAACGCGCTGAAAAGTCAATAGTATCTTTTCGCGCTATTCATTACATCTCGCTTCTATGAATTAAATCCCATTCGGGAATGTAATAGAGCGTTTGCCAAGTAATCCAAAACCGCTGTTTACCGTAAATACACCCATCGCCGGTATAAAACTCCACCACCGGCGATAACGGCTGGTTGTTATCGGGGCGAAACACGCGGACATACCATTTACCTTCCAGCGGCTCTTTCGCGAATGTCAACCCATATTCGCCATTACTGCTCGTAACAAATGGCTCCGACACCCAGCCCAAATTATTCCATGCCTGAACATGTACGCGATCCAACGGCTGCCCATGCGGGTCATAAACTACTCCGTAAACTCCGGTCCAGTTACAATCCGGCGCGGCGCGCATCTCCAATACCTGTACCGGCATCGGTGTCTGCGTAGGTGTCGCTGTCGGTGGTGGTGGCGGCGGCGGCGGCTTTGTAGGAGTATCAGTGATCGTTGGGGATAGTGTGGGAGAAGGTCTCTCCGTCCGCGTCGGTAGCGGGGTCCGCGTCGGTAGCGGGGTAAAACTTGCTGTTGGTTGAGGTGAAGGCGTAGAAGTCCATGTCGGGGCTGTCGTCGCGGCAAGCGTAGCTGTAGGAGTAGAAGTTAATAGAGGTGTCAATGGATTTAGTATCGTAGTAGGATTGACAAAAACCATCAAGTAATACATTCCCGTCAGTACGGTCAATCCTACAATGACCATCGTCATAATTTGCAACGTCTCTTCCGTAAACCTATCCAAGAAATCAAATGTAGGCATGGTTCTCTCCTTGCTAAAACCTATGAATCAGCAAAATTGCAACCGATCGTTAGTTAGTTACAAATCGCTCAATATCTGCTTGAGAACGCCGCGCCTGAATCCAATCCATCACCGCTTGCTGCTTCATGCTCTGCCACATCTCTGGTGACATTGGTCGCGCCGGGTCTCGTTCTAAAACTTTGATAATATGAAAACCAAATGGGCTACGTACTACTCCGCTTACTTGTCCGGCATCCAACGCGAAAGCCGCGTCCTCGAACTCCGGGGACATCAAACCTCGCGGAAAGAAGCCTAAATCCCCCCCATGTGGGGCACTGCCTTGGTCTTGAGAGTACTCGCGTGCCAGTTCGCCGAAGTTCGCGCCTTGTTGTAACTTAGCCAATACCTCTTGTGCTTGCGTTTCACTACCCACCAAAATGTGCTGCGCGTGTATCTGTTCTACTTCTTTAGGTAGCGCGGCAGCGATATGATCAGCCAATGTTATACTTAGTAACTCAGAGTGCAATGTCTCCGCGAAGTCCTCTCGCGTCATCTGGTTCGCTGCCAGCGATTGTTCGAACGTCTCTTCCCCGCCCAATTGCGCTACAATCTCCGCGATTCGCGCTTCCAACTGTGCCGTTGTGATACTAATGCCCAGTTCCGCCGCGCCTTGTTCGATTAGCACCTGATCAATTAGCTGTTCTAACACCTGCCTTCGCGCTTGGGTGATCCGTTCACTTCCTTCAGCACTATTAGGATCCACACCTTGCTGCTGAAAATACCAATCTACCTGTGCCTTCTGACGTTCATAATCAGCCAGCAATATTGGTTGACCATTGACCATCGCGGCGTACGCCGGAGCTATCGTCGGGGAAGGCGTAGTTACCTCCGTAACCGTTGCCTCCGCCGGAGCATCGTTCTCTTTCGTTAGATTAGGAACGGGCGTAAATGAAACGATCGGTGATGCAATAGGACTTACGATAGCTATCGCGGTTTCCTTTGGCGTGGTGGCGGGCGGTTTATTACATCCCCCTAGACCGCCCAACATAAGCAACGCGCAGATGAAATAAAGGGTTCGTTTTCGGTAGGAACGTATTTTCATCGTTTATTATTATAAGCGAATATGACAAATTTTGCAACTGCAAGCATAGCAATGATAGTTATTTCACAATCGATACCGCGTTCTATTAACTGGTTAGCTGGCGAAACTTTTCCTACATCCAAGTCGTCATTCCAAATCATAGGAATAGTACAGCGCTATCCCGCGCTCTCTCGCATACTCTTCGACATTCGCGCTGCTAGTCATATGTGTAACCATCAAGGGGAACGCCCTCACAAAGACCCCTTTTAACCTCTCCAATCTTTTTCTGTAGGACTTACGCAAAACCGCACTATAACCAACCGCAGAGAGCGCAGGGGACGCGGAGCTTATCTTGAGAGATTTTTTTGTACTTGTCATAAACAATCATAAATGTTCATTAAAAGTCATATGCGCGGCGCGCTAAAAAGCTATTCAGAAAACTCTGCGCTCTCCGCGCCCTCGGCGGTGAAATTATTCTGAACTTGCGTAAGTCCTATTCTCATGAAATCATCAACATTGTTTTTGGAGAGCTGCGCTTTGCTCTCTCCTATTACCATCAACTCCTCATCATCTTTCATGCCCTTCCCAATAATGTTGACCTCTACCTCTTTCCCTGTATTATCTTTCACATATTGCCGCGTTAAGCGGCCTTTAACTACTATCCCCCAATCGCGTTTCAAAATTTCCGGAAGGTGACGATATGCCGCGTTTGCCAACATGTATTCACAAGTCGCGACGAGATCAATATCTTGAAATAAATTTGACATTTCTTCTTGAGGTGTACTATTTATCCGCGTGAATCCGCGAAAATCCGCGTCCTGTTTCTTACCCAGCTTATTAGAGGACAACTCTCATTTCCTGTTCACAACTGATACCGCGCCCGATACTGCAACGCCTCCGCCAAATGCGGCGAACGCAACTTCGCTTCCCCCTCTAAATCGGCGATCGTTCGCGCCAACTTGAGTACCCGATGATA
>CAZSIG010000035.1:10876-14975 GCA_964606195.1 uncultured Anaerolineales bacterium | reverse complement strand
TCTAAGGACTCTTAACCCTGAAAATCGGCACGTAACCCAACTTAGCGGTATCTTCATCCTCCTTAATCTCCAGGGCGTTAGTCACACTGATGACTCCATCCCGCGTAGATGCAATTTTCTCCGCTGCCTCTTTGACTTCCGCGTTGTCCACTTGCCCTTTCAGGGTGACGATGCCGTGCTCGCTGATTACCTCGATATTCGCCAAATCGGTACGCGCGTCCTCCTCTAACGCCACCGTCACTCGCGCCATGATGGCGGTGTCGGTGTTCAAGACATCTTCAACGTCCACCACGCCATCCACCGACCGCGCAGTCGCTTCGGCGCGCCGTTTGCTCGCCACATCTTTCACCGAACCCGAAAGCTGCACCACCCCTTTCTCCATCTTCGCCTTGACGTTGTCGAAATCCGGAGAGGCTGCTTGTAGTTTATCTATCAACTCTGCCAAGATGTCTGCGGAATCTCGCGGGGTATAGCGCGGTAGCTCTTCCAGATTTTCGTCCTTCTTGATAAATACCGCTTCTTCGGTTACATCATCGACCATAGATATCGGAATAACCCGCGAATGCGCGAAAAGCCCCTTGTCCATAACGATGTGCTTTATCTCGCCACTCTCGCGGTCTACTAATAGATGATCTACCTTGCCGATGGTATTCGCGACCTGCTTTATCGGGGTGCCGCGCTCGATTACCGCTTTGTCCTTCGATATTCCCTCGTGCACGCGGCGTTTCAACTGCGGCACTACCGGCGTGAGATGGAGCATTCCGAAACGGCGCGTCCAATGTCGTACTTCCTGAGTTCGGTATTTTTCCTTCTCGAAGTCATACCCTTCAACCTCTTCCCAATTGGGCAGCGGTTCCTTGAATTCCTTTTCGTTGTATTCTGGATAATCGTCGAGCTTGTCGCTCTCGATGGAAAGGTATATGTCATCTTCCGTAGCCTTATCTACTTCAGTGACCGGCACTACGCGGTCAGTCTTCTGGAGAAAGCCCCTCTCCACAATCAAATCGGTGACGCGGTACGTGTGCGAATCCAACACTACCTTGTGTAACTTTCCACAATCCTCATTTCCCTGGCAATGAATTTTCGCACCGATGTTAAAATCAAACTTAGCCATTTTTATCTCCTAACTTAATTCTTGTTAATTATACGTTGTTATCCCGCGAATTTGTGTGCTATACGCCCCAATACCCCGGAAAACCATAATACTTGTAAAGTTCCATCTCATACTTGCGCTCCGGCGGCTGCGCGGGATTATATTCGGGGCTGTTCTTAACCAGCTTCTGTGTAACTCTCACGTGAACCTTTCCCTCCAGCCAATTTATCTCCTCGACCCAGTCAGGTGAAATCAACACATCGCGCCCCGGCAGCCAGTTTCGCGTATCCACCAGCAGATAGCGGATAATCCAACTCTTCTCATCGACGAAGAAATCCTCCACATGTCCGATTTCTCCGTCTGTAGCTTGAATATGGTAGCCATCCACCTCGCGCGTACTGCGCAGATAGGGGTCTCCCAGATAGTTTTCATCATCTTCCGTTATATCCTGTAATGCGGGCGGATACATCGCGACGGGAGAAGCCATCCACGCGGAGTTGCCCATCCAATATCCTGCCCAGCCGTAGTAGTCATGCAAGCCAATTAGCTGCTGCTGGGAGACCGGCCGCGCTATATCTATCGTGGGACTCTCCTCCACCTGCTTCTTAGTCAACGCGACGGGAAGCACTTCCTCTTCCCCAAACGGTGGTTGCAGGGCGAGCGGCGAGATGAGCAC
Source organism: uncultured Anaerolineales bacterium (assembly GCA_964606195.1). Taxonomy (GTDB): domain Bacteria; phylum Chloroflexota; class Anaerolineae; order CAZSIG01; family CAZSIG01; genus CAZSIG01. The sequence continues at coordinate 13,206 of CAZSIG010000035.1, read as the reverse complement.
CAAGCGCCCCAGCAGCCAGGGCCCGGTGTTCACCACCGCGTAGCGCACGTGCCACGTCTCGCTGTCAAAGTACAAATCGTGTACTTTTCCAACGTCACCATCTGTGCATTTAACCGTAAACCCGCGTAATTTATCAATACTCCTTAACATTTTTCATTTTCCTTTCTGTGAATTTTCATTTATGAACATATTCGTTATTAGACTTGTTCCTAAATAAGGTCTGGGATGGCTAAGCATTTTTTAGGGACGCGGATTAACGCGGATTTTCAGGATTTGCGCCCTTTATCCGCGTTAATCCGCGCAAATCCGCGTCCCATTTCTTGCCCAGCTTATTGGGGAACAACTCTAATATACTGTCTCTAGTATAACACGAACATGGCGCGCTGTCTATGTATCGAGATATACAAAAGGGGTATAAATATAGATATATATCTACAAAACAAAAGCCCGCGAAGGTTTAGTAAACCTTCGCGGGCTTTCGCGTATTCAGAATATGGACAACTCCGCGTATTTTCGTGAAAATAGCGCGTTTCACTTCATAATAATCGGCAGCCAGAGGCGCGGTTCCATAAACGGCGGGCGCGCGTCCACGATGGTGAACGCCTCCGCCTGATTGGCGAAGCTCTCGACCAGATTGACGTTATCCACCGCGCGCGCCTCGAATTTGTAGATGCCATCCTCCGTCGTGGTGAAGGTCGCGCTCGTCGCGGTGGTGTGCTGCTGCCATAATGTCCAATCACCGCCGAATTTGTACTGTACATCATAATATTGAATCCCCGAACCGCCGCTATCATCCCCGCTCCAACTGATCGTGAAACTCTCGCCTTTGGCAATAGTTGGCAGCGCGGCGACGCGCGCCATCGGGGGCTGTGTATCCACAACCGTTTGCGCCTCGAAATCGCCGAAAGCCTCGATGTTGTTCGCGTTATCCACGCCACGGGCGCGAAATTGATAGCGGGTGCCGTTCACGCCGCCGATGAAATCGGCAGTGGTGGAAATTATTCCCGTATACCAATTCGCCCAACTGCCCGTGCTGACGCGATACTGTACGTCGTAATATTGAATACCGGCAAGCCCCGCGTCCGCGCCGCTCCACGCCACCGTGAAGTTGGCGGGCACATAGCTCGGCAGCGTTTGTACGGTGACTTTGGGCGGGGCGCGGTCGATGGTAGTGGCAGCCTCCGCGTGGTTGATAAAGGTCTCTTGAAAGCCGATATTATCCACCGCGCGCACCTCGAATTCGTACAAACCATCGGCGTCCGCCGTGAAGGTCGCGCTCACGCCGATCGTCTGCTGCTGCCATAGCACCCAACTCCCGCCGTTGAACCGATATTGCACGTCGTAGTGGCGAATTCCCGAACCACCGTGATCGTCTCCGTACCAATTGACGATGAACTGCGCGATGTTCATAAAGGTGGCTAACGGTTGCGCCCAAGAGTTCGGCGGCGCGGTATCGACCGTAGTATGCGCTTCGGGATCACCGAATGCCTCCACGTTGCCAGCATTATCGACGCCGCGCGCCCGAAACTCGTAGAATTTCCCGTTTTCGCCGCTGAACTCTGCGGAGGTGAAGGTCACGTGTAGAAACCAATCGAGCCAATCACCGCCATCGACGCGGTACTGGATGTCGTAATAAGCGATTCCCGAAGTCCCCCGATCCTCCCCAGACCAGGACACCGTGAAATTCGCGCTGGAGTAGCCCGCCAGCGGATCGATAGTGATGATAGGTGGCTCGTCGTCGTCGTAAACGGTGTAATCGACCTTCAGGCGCGGGAAGTTCTCCGTTGGCGACTCACGGGAGTAGAAGGCGCGTTCTCGTTGTTGAACGTGCTCATCTCCGATGATCTCTACACCGTAATTATTGTAACTGCCGTCGTACCATCCAGAGACAAGATCCTTGACATCCCATTCGTACCAGCCAACCGCGCTACCCACGTCGTCATCGACGCGAATTTCGCCCCACTCCGGCTCACTGTTCCACGTAACCGCGTTCTCCGTCCAGTGCGAGTTCGTGCGCCGTATCACCATGCCCATCACGTCATCGTCAGTAGGATCAGATGAATACAAATAGAGCCGCAGTTGCGCGGAGTTGATAACCGCGTTTGCGGGAATGCCGTTCGCAATGTCGAAATGCAGCAGCAGCCGTTCCGCGCCGTAATTATCCTCTTGATTATAGCCCAAGTAGAGATTAGTCACCGCGAAATTATGATCCGCTTTTTCGGACGAGATGTAAGTATCGGCATCCGCGGGTATCTCCACGACCGCGTGAACGGTCCCCTGAGGAGATGTTTCCATCTCCAGCTCGCGCGACTCGCGCGGCGGCGCGGCGC
>CAZSIG010000035.1:6517-10776 GCA_964606195.1 uncultured Anaerolineales bacterium | reverse complement strand
TTGCCACTTTTCCCATTTTCTCCTAAACTCGATTACCTCATCATCGCCAACATCATACCAATTATCGTATGCTTGCGCCACCGCGTGAAAGATAACCGGTTTTTCCAAAATCACTACCTCATCGACCAGCCGGGCTATCTCACTTGCGGTTCTATCTCCGGTCACCGGCGCGGCGGCTATGATCTTCTCTGCGTCCTTATTCTTGCAGAGCATGATAGTCGCCCGCATTGTGGAACCCATCGCGATGCCATCATCAATCAATATGACAGTTCTGCCAGCGATCTTCGGTAACGGTTTGCCCTCGCGCAGCACATCCACGCGGCGGGAGATCTCGCGTTTTTGTAGCTCGACAATCCTATTGAGAGACTGCTCCGAAATACTCAGCGCCATCGAATCGAACATGAACGTGCTGCCATCCTCCGCGATTGCGCCGAAGCCCGCTTCGCGATTAACTGGGAGCGGCAGCTTGCGCGTCACTACCAATGAGAAGTCCGCGTTCAAATATTTCGCAACCTCGTATCCCACTTCGACGCCGCCTCTGGGAATGGCTAAAACCAATACGCCCTGGTCTTTGTATTTTTTCAGCGCCTCTGCCAATCTCCTGCCCGCGTCTCGTCTATCTCTAAACATTATAGCCCTCCTCTTTCACATTTGCCACCCCGAACGCGCCGCTGGGGCTGTTTCAGGATCGCCTTGTTCGATGCTGATAACCAATGATACCAATTTGACAGGAATGCCGCTTTCTGACATAATACAAACAAACCATAGTCGATTGAGTAGTGATTAAATGGTAACTGATAATTAAAATGCTAACTATTCAACCACCAAGGACACGAAGACTATTCTTGCTCCGAATGACATCTTTTGACCGCGTATGGGCATTATTGAGCTAGAAAATACTTGGTGCTCTTAGTGGTTAATTTATCGTATTACTTTTCCCTATTACTTACTTCTTTACCACTACTGTCGATTACGGATGGTGGTTAAGTTTTGATTGATAGGTTTTTCGCGGGGCTACCTAAAGGGTGGCCAGCCAACCGCGTTGACCGGTTTTGACCGCAATTGAACGTGAACGTCCAATGCGGTTGGGCTAACTACCCGCAGAGAATTGGTCACTTCATACCCTTAGGACTTACGCAAACCACGTAGTAATTAACCGCCGCGAGCGCGAAGGACGCGGAGATTTCTTAAAGGAATAATTTTGCTACTAGCATACGCGGTCATAGGCTGTCATTTAAAGTCATATTTTTCAAATAGTACAGATTGTAGCTAAAACTCTGCGCTCGTAGTTTATCCCCGCACGGGGGCGCCCTCGGCGGTAAAAATACCCCGAAGTTGCGTAAGTCCTAATCCTATCAATCAAGATTTATTATTACCTATTATACCATGTTGAAATGCCCTTTACAAACAGGTTCTCAAAGACGGGGAAAGGGGGAATTGGAATGATTCGCGTATTGCTGGTCAATGAGTTTCGGCTGATGAGCAATGTGGTGGCTTCCGTGTTAGAGGATGAAGAAGACATAACCGTGGTCGGCGTGGCTACGACCTGCGCCGAAGCCTTATCCCAAGCCGCGGAGGTGGATCTGTTACTGGTAAGTACGCGCCTCCCCGACAACGGCGCGTTGCATCTCACCCAAACGGTAATGGAAAGAGAACTACCGGTTAAGGTATTGATATTGGGCATGGTTGATTCGGAGCTGGAGATTCTCCAATATGTAGAGGCGGGCGCGGTCGGCTACGTACTCCAAGATGACTCGGTGGATAAACTGCTGCGAAGTATTCGCGCCGCCGCCAACAACGAGGCGTTAGTCTCCCCCGATATTGCTGCCGCGCTGATGGGGCGCGTTAATGAACTGTCTCAAATGTTCGCTCAAACTACCGCCAAAACCGGAAGAAACGTGGAGTTCACTCCGCGGGAGGAGGAAATCCTAGCTTTAATCGATCGCGGGTACACGAACCGCGACATTGCCGATGAATTATTTATTGAGGTCGGAACGGTCAAAAATCACGTTCACAATATCTTGGAGAAGTTGAATGTCAGCAGTCGGCACGAAGCCGCCGCGTACAAGGCAGTGCTCGACCGCTGATTTTATAATCTTTGGGTCTCTGGGCTTTGCATGGGGCGCGAAGAAAGTGACTTGTAGGGCGGCTTTCTATAGCCGCCGTTGGGGTAATTATGGATATGGCAGGTAAGAAACCTGCCCTACCATGCGAACTCCCAAAGAGCCTAATCTTTGAAAAATAGGGCTTACGCAAGTTCAGGCTAATTTTACCGCTGAGGGCGCGGAGAACGCGGAGGTTTGAAGGTAGGGTTCTATCAGCATAGCAAAAATGACTTTTAATGAATGTTGATGAGCGTCTATAACCGCGAAAATCTTTTCTGCTTTCTTTTCTCCGCGTCCTCGGCGCCCTCCGCGGTGAATTATAGTGCGGTTTTGCGTAAGTCCTAAAAAATATCCTGCTCCAGCACCCCGCGTGGCTTAACCGCGCGGGGTGCTTTGTTTTCACGCATCACGTTTCACGTTCCATATATATCCAAATTTATATCCCCTTTGTATATCCCGATACATAGACAGGGGGACATAATTATGCTATACTAAAAACAGTAAAAAGTGAATAATAAACTTATGTCGAGAATTCAGGAGTTAATCTATGGAAACGCGACGAATTATCGTTGCTAATCAGCAGCGTTTATTACGCGAGATGATGAAACGCGTAATTGAAAAAACGCCCGGTTTCCAAGTAGTAGGTGAAGGGCTGGAAATGGCAAAATTACCCGCCGCGATAGAGAGGACAAACGCGCAGTGGGTAATAGTTTCTTTGCGACCGGAGGGAGAATTACCGCAGATCGTAGATGACTTGTTGGCGGTACAACCCACCTTGCGCGTCCTCGCGCTGGCGCCCGACGGCAGTCAGGTGAAAGTAAAAGCCCTGAAACCCCGGGAGGAAAATTTGAGTAATATGAATTTGAATAAACTCATCGCGATGCTACGGAGCGAATCATCTTGGGAACCGGAAGTACAAATAGAGATAGAAAAACCCGATACGGTTTTAGAATTGAAAGAGGAGGTTCAACATGCGTAGTGGCTTACGCATCGGTAAGATTTTGGGGATTAACATTCGCGTCGATTGGAGTTGGCTGTTTATCTTCTTTTTGGTGACGGTCAACTTGAGTTCGGTTTTCGGGCAATATCACTCAAGCTGGAATCAGGTATTGAAATGGAGCATGGCGGTCATCGCGGCACTCCTCTTCTTCACTTCCGTTTTAGTGCACGAGCTGGCGCACTCTTTAGTCGCGCAGGCGCGGGGCATTCCGATTCGCAATATCACTTTATTCCTGTTCGGGGGAGTATCGAGCATCCAACGCGACCCCGATTCCCCACGCGCCGAGTTTCTCATGGCAATTATGGGGCCCATCACCAGCATCGTACTAGGAGGCATTCTCGTAACCATCGTCGCGGCAACATCCGCGCCGTTAAACCAAGCGATGCAAGAACCGCGCAAGCTGATGGCACAGTTAAGTCCGCTGTCCACCCTGCTGCTGTGGCTAGGCACGATTAACATCATATTGGGCATATTCAATCTGATTCCCGGCTTTCCGCTCGATGGCGGGAGAGTATTACGTTCGATCTTGTGGGCTTTGACCGACAACCTGCGCCGCGCCACGCGGTGGGCTACTTGGGCGGGGCAAGGTATCGCCTGGGTAATGATTTTCAACGGTATCGCGATGGCGTTCGGCGCGCAGGTGCCCTTCTTCGGCACCGGAGTGGTCAATGGTTTATGGCTCGCCTTCATCGGCTGGTTTCTGAACAGCGCCTCCGTCCAGAGTTACCAACGTGTGGTCATTCAAGATATTTTGGAGGGCGTACCGGTCACGCGCATGATGCGTACTAATCCCCCTATCGTCTCTCCCGACAAGTCCGTCGGCAATTTGGTACACGATCACGTCATGCAAACGGATGACAACTCGTTTCCGGTGATAGAAAACGAGCAGTTAATCGGATTAGTGACGCTAGAAGATGTCAAGGCGGTATCGCGCGAGGCGTGGGATCACCAAACCGTGCGCGACATCATGACGCCGACCACGGAGCTGGTAACTATCACCACCCAGGACGACGCGGCGGAGGGACTTAACAAATTGACCCACCGCGATGTGCGGCAGGTGCCGGTCATGCGCGGCAGAGAATTAGCCGGTTTACTGCGCCGCCGCGATATTATCAAGTGGCTGCAATTAGAATCAGAGTTGGATATAGGTTAAA
>CAZSIG010000035.1:0-6417 GCA_964606195.1 uncultured Anaerolineales bacterium | reverse complement strand
GTAACGCGCGAGAGGAGGTATCAAAGATATTACAGATGAAATTTGGCATGGTGACACTCTTATCGTTCATACTCTTATTCGTAAGTGTAGCTTGTACTAACACGCCAGAACCACCAGCCACCGCGACGCGGTTGCCCACACAGACTATCGAACCGCCCTACACACCGACAGTCACCGCGCTCCAACCGACAAATACCATCGACCCACCCGCCACGCCATCAGCCACCGCGCCCCAATCACCAACGAACACCCCTAAACCGCCCGCCACGTCAACAACCACCGCGCCGGTGGCTCAAGATATTTCACTAGCCGTTCCCGAGTGCGATTTCCAAGACCAGAATATCACCGAGAATGTAGAAATTGTAGTCAACGGCTCACTTACCCTAACCGTCGGCTCTAGACCATCGTTACCCTGCGCGTGGCATCCTCCCGCGATCAACGATCCGAATGTGCTGCAACAGGTGAATCATCTAAGTAAGTGGCCCGCGGAGGGCGTGACTCCAATGCCGGGAGCCCCCGGCACAGAGTTTTGGATCTTTGAAACGCTTACGGAGGGCGCGGCTACTATATCTATGGAGTGCGGTTGTCTTGGAGAGGAAGGCAAGGGACAAGAAACAAAAGGTATATTCGTTCTAAATGTAACTGTTAAAAAGTAGTATTTCATTCACCAATAAGGAGGTGAACATAATGTCAGTAAGATATTCGGAACTAGCGAAAAGGGTGAACGCGGCATTAACGACAGATGAACGTACCGCGCAATTTGCCATAGAGGTCATAGATAACGACGGGTTGATAACCTTGAAAGGCGCGGTGGACTCAAAGGAAGCCGCCGAAGTAGCGGTGAAAATCGCCCGCGCCCAGCAGGGCGTAATCGACATCGTCAACGAAATCCAAGTGCAACCCGACGATGAGGATGCCCTTACAACACTTGGAAAAGCCAACAATCCGGCTAACGTGTTGATGAAACAAAGCGACGCGGTAGGCTAGAACAATGATGGGTGAACTATATCGATTTATTTGACCGCGCCATTAATCGAACGCAGATAACGCAGATTGGCCTGATTTGCGCAGATTTGGGAGCATGTGCCGCGATTTTGGGTAATCAAAAACATAAAAATCAGCGTAAATCAGTTAAATCAGGAAAATCTGCGTTCCATTAGCTACGCGCCAACAAATTAATATAAACTCTAGTGAAAATAAGGAGGTAATTACATGCTTAGAATATTGGCTCGAAATTGGTGGCTGTTGCTGTTACGCGGCATAGTCGCGATAATCTTCGGATTATTAGCCCTAGCCTGGCCCGCAATCACGTTGCAGGTACTGGTTATCCTATTCGGAGCCTACGTATTAGTAGACGGCTTCTTCACCGTGATCACAGTGCTAATCGAAAAAGCACATCGCGAGGTATTACTACTAGAGGGAGTCGCGGGCATCATCGTCGGCGTGCTCACTTTCATCTGGCCAAACATCACCGCGCTAGTACTACTCTATCTAATCGCCGCGTGGGCTTTCATAACCGGCGTGTTCGAGATTATCGCCGCGGTACGCCTGCGCAAAGATATTGAGGGCGAGTGGTTACTGGGATTGGGCGGCATCTTGTCCGTCATCTTCGGAGTGTTATTGGCGATTCGCCCAACCAGCGGCGCGTTAGCCGTCATCTGGATAATCGGCGCCTACGCGGTGCTGTTCGGCATTCTGCTGATAATACTATCCCTAAAGCTGCGCGGCTGGAAAAAATCCTTCGAACAGATACAAACAAGCTTGACGTAGAGATTATTTTGAAGTTCGAGGGGTCGCGAAGAGTAATCTGCCACTAATTACACGAATTTTCACTAATACTCTGCTATAAATAGGACTTACATACCCAGAATGATAACTACTCAACCGCGTTGGGTATTCGCGGTCATTAGCAGTCAAAACCAACCAACGCGGTTAGGATCGCGAATTAAATAACTTACTCACTTGGCGCGGTCAGCGCAGGCGTAAAGCCTGCGGCTACAGTGTAGGCGCACCCTTTATGGGTGCGCTTAGACGGCAATGAACGCGTATGAAGACTATTAACGAGCCATCCTAGCGCGAGCTAGACCTGAACCGCGCAAGTTATTTAATTCTCATTCCTTAGCTTTCTACTCACTTAGAGAAAAATTGCGTAAGTCTTATAAAGAGAAAAATCAGCATTCTATGAAATAATTAGCATCGTAACAACCTACAGGAGGTGATTTTGTGACTGTCCATTTACGCCCCGGTGAATCACAGCAAAGTCTACTACGCCGGTTTAGACGCAAGGTGGGCAAAAGCCGCATCTTGAGCGAGGCGCGCCGCAGACGGTGGTTTATTTCCAACACCGAACTGCGCCGCATCAAAGAACGACGCGGCATACGCCGCGCCCGTCGTAAACAGCGTAAACGTCGCTAGTGGCGCGTAAGATTTCAGATGACGGACACTTACCGCGCAGTGCAGCATTACGAATCTAAGTGTCCGTCACCTTTTACCTTCTCTAATCCGTGTAGAGTCAAAACCATACTCATTTACAAAAAGGAGGTAAACTTTATGGCTAATATAGTTAATTGGAATCCCAGACAAGTACGTAGAGCATTGCGCCAGATGCAACCATGGGGCGGGGATTTATCCCGCTGGATGGAGCAGATGGAAGAGGAATTCGGCGAACTCGCGCCGTGGACGCAGGGCAAACCGGTGTTAGATATGTATGAAACCGATACCGCGATCGTGGTAGAGGCTGATTTGCCCGGCGTCAAAGCGGATGAAGTAGATATTTCCGTCCGGGGAGATTTACTGACCATTCGCGGCGAGACAGAAGATGAAGCAGCGGAGACGCGCGGTGATTATCACTATCGCGAACGCCGCTACGGAGAATTCGAGCGCACCGTAGCCCTCCCCGTAGATGTACTCGCGGAAGAGGCTGAAGCGAAATTCGAAGACGGCATTCTGAAGCTGGTAATGCCTAAGGTGGAGGAAGAACGGAGCAAATCCGTATCCATCAAGGTTAAAGAGGAGAAAGAAGCCGCGAAGTAGACGCATCCTTTACGGGTGCGAATAGCGCGGGCGTCAAGCCCGCACCAAAGCAAGCGCGCCCTCTATGGGTGCGCAAGAGGTAATATTGATCAGACTCTACACGGATTAGAGGAGGTAAAACGGAAACTCACACATAGGGAGAAAAATCATGCCCCCAATTGATACAGTACGGAATATACAGCGCTGGGGCGATGTCCAAGCGATTCTGTTGCGCTACGGTTTTGATATCCTGATGGATCAAGAGGATATTAAAGAGGCGCGGCGCGTCCTGCACGAAAAGTTCGATTTACAAGTGGGCGAATTCGAGGATCGCACCGTGCCGGAGCGCGTCTGCCTGATGCTTCAGGAGTTGGGGCCGACCTACGTTAAGTTGGGGCAGATCATGGCCAGTCGCGCCGACCTGCTGCCGCCGGAGTGGATCGAGGAATTAGCCAAGTTGCACGACGCGGTCGCCCCATTTCCCTACGAACAAGTGCGCGAAGTCATCGCCGCGGAGTTCGGCGTGCCGTTGGAGGAACTCTTCACCGAATTTGATCCTGAGCCGGTAGCCGCGGCTTCCATCGGGCAAGTGCATACCGCGAAGCTGAAGGATGGCAACCTAGTCGCCATCAAAGTCCAGCGCCCGAATATTTGGGAACAGGTTCATGCCGATATGGAAATCATGCACGAGATCGCCAAGATTATCGAGGCGCGCACCAATTGGGGGCGCGACTACGGCGTGGTGGGCATCGTGCAGGAGTTCGCGCGCGTCGTCGAAGAGGAGTTGGATTACCGCAACGAAGCCTACAACGCCGAGCGCTTGCGCGGCAACCTGGCGGAGTTCGCGGGCGTAGGGGTGCCCTTCGTGCATTGGCGTCTAGTCACTCCCCGCGTTCTAACTACGGAACAGGTGCAGGGGGTCAAGATTACCAACTTGACGGCGTTGGACGATGCCGGCATCGACCGCGTAGCCCTGGCGGACGTTTTCATTCGCAGTATGCTCAAGCAATCGCTCTTGGATGGCTTTTTCCACGCCGACCCGCACCCCGGCAATCTGTTCGTCGATGGCGAGAGTGGAAAACTATACTTCCTAGATTTGGGCATGATGGGACATCTGCTGGCGGATGACCGCGAGCATCTGGATGATATGATTGTAGCGATGTTAAATCGCGATAGCTACGCCCTGGTGCGCATCGTCATGGCGGTCGGTACGCCCTACCGCCCGGTCGATGAGATGGCCATGCGCCGCGATGTCGATCGCCAGTTGGATCGCTACCTGAATATGTCCCTAGAAGATATTTCGTTTTCTTTCTTGCTAACCGAGGTAATGAACACCGTCTTCGAGCATGGCATTCGGTTGCCCAGCAGTTTCACGATGTCTGCCAAATCGTTATTGCAATCCGAAGAGGTAGCGCGCACCCTGAATCCGGACATCGAGATCATCGAGGTGATGCAGACCGCGGCGCAGCAACTGTTCTGGCAGCGCCTCGACCCGCGCACCCTGTTCTCTCATTTCCTGCGCGAAACCACCGAGATGATGCGGCTGATGCGCTCTATACCGCGCATCTCCGAGCGGTTGATGAAGCAGATGGAGAGCGGCATGTTGCCCGTACAGATCGACATTCCCGACATCAAGGGGCAAATGACGCACCTGACCATCATCGCCAATCGGCTCACCGCGGGCTTGATCATGGTCGGCATGATCGTCGGTTCCGCGATCGCGATGGGCATCTCGCCGCAGCAGTCGTGGGCGTTCATCCCCTTCTTGGGCGTCATCGCCTTCTGCGTCTCTATGGGCATCGGCGTCCTACTGGTCTGGCGCGTCCTCATGGATTTGCTGCAAGCCGACCGTCGTAAGAACAGGGAAAGCTAATTTCCGGTGCGCGAGGTGAACTTGCGGATTACTCGTCTGGGAAAACGCGAATCGGTGTATTTTTACCGCAAAGTACGCGGAGAGCGCAGAGATTTCAGTTTATTGGCTCTACGCGGATTCGTGGGGTAGGGCAGGACTTTCTCAAAGTATAACCGCGCGGTAAAAACCTCCCGCAGGTTTGATTTTCCTTTGTTTGAACCTGCGGGAGGTTGCCCGACTGGAACGGCGGCTAAGAAAGCCGCCCTACACAGGTATTTTGAACTTCGCGGCGCATCACTCACCACCATTTTTTTCAGTAGATTCGTTTCACATTTCACGTTATCAGTTTCAACAGGAGGTAAATAACAAATTATGGCAACAAAAAGAACATTTGGTTATATCATAATTACGGTATTGGTACTTCTTAGTATCAGCCTATCGTTGCTGGGCGGCGCGGTCTTCGGGGGCATCGCGGGCTACATGGTCGCGACCAATCGGAGCAGCAGCGCGGTGGCAACTCCACCAATGACAGTGACGCGCATGGTGGAACGAGCCATGCCGCTGGCAACCCCGACACCGCGCGTCGTAGAGGCAGAGGATGACAAAGCGGGGCATATTCCCCCTACCGCGCCGCACACCGTCGTCGACGTAGTGGAGCGCGTACAGCCCGCGGTAGTCACCATCATCAACACACTAGACGTAGACCCCGAAGATTATCAAAATCCCTTCGGCATTCCCCAGCCGCCGAGCGAACCGCCGCAGGCATCAGGTTCGGGCGTGATCATCTCCGAAGCGGGACACATCATCACCAATCGCCACGTAGCGGCGCGGGCGAAGAAGCTGGAGGTGATTTTCGCCGGAACGAAAGAGCGCGTCCCCGCGACGCTGATCGGTGCGGACCCGTTCGTCGATATCGCGGTGCTTCAAGTGGACGCGCCGCTGCCCGCCGTCGCCAAGCTAGGAAACTCAGACGAACTGCGCGTCGGCGAGACCGCGATAGCCATCGGCTCCGCGCTGGGTGATTTTCGCGATACGGTGACGGTCGGCGTAATCAGCGCGTTGGGGCGTAATCTGGAAACCGGCAGTGGCTTCGTACTAGAGGGACTGATTCAGACCGACGCGGCAATCAATCACGGCAACTCCGGGGGCCCCTTACTCAATCTTAAAGGAGAGGTTATCGGCATCAACACCGCGGTAGTGCGCGGTCAAGCATCGTGGTCAGGGCAAGCGATGGCAGAGGGGTTAGGTTTCGCCGTGCCCTCGAATGTGGCACGCTCCATCAGCCGCCAGCTAATCGCGGAGGGCAAAGTCTCTCGCCCATATCTGGGCATTCGCTACCGCGCTATCACTTCAGATATGGCGGAGCTGAACGACCTGCCGATAGAATGGGGCGCGTACGTTCAAGAAGTGGAACCCGGCACCGGCGCGGCGGAGGCGGGACTACAAGAGGGCGACATCATCACCGCCATAGACGGCAAAGAACTAACGGAGGAGATACCGCTGGTCAATCGCCTGTTGCGCTACGAAGTCGGAGATACGATGGAGATAACGGT
>CAZSIG010000034.1:2027-15075 GCA_964606195.1 uncultured Anaerolineales bacterium | reverse complement strand
GCGTCCTCGGCGCCCTCTGCGGTGAATCATAGTGCGGTTTTGCGTAAGTCCTAAACTATATCCCGCCTTGAATTCCGCGCCTTCCTGACCCGCGATAGGTAATGCGGCTACCCAAATTATCCTTGAAGTTGATCAACTAACCTCAACTGCTGTGCGAGAGTAACCTCGCTTTCTTCATCATTCAATTCTTGTCTGATGCTCAGCGCTTGTCGATAAAGGTCGCGCGCCGCGTCGTACTCCGCTTTCATAAGGTGTAATGTTCCAAGCTCTTCATATCCACTCGCTTCACCGGCGCGGTCACTCTGTTTCTTGAAGGCTTTTAATGCCTTCTCTATAACTTTCTGCGCGGCTTCATATTCCCCCCGCGTGAGGTGCTCCCTGCCAGATTGGAGGTTTTTATCCGCTGGACTACTCGATTCCTCTTCTTTTGATTCAGGTTCCTCTTCAGACGCTGGTGCTTCTTCGGGTTCAGGTTCTTCCTCTGGTTCGGCTTCCTCCGCGTCAGGTTCTTCCTCCGGCTCAGGTTCCTCTTCTGGTTCAGCTTCTTCTTCCAACGCGGGTTCCTCTTCGGCTTCTTCCTGTGGCTGCTCTTCTTCTATCGATTCATCCTCTTCTTGAACCGTCTCTTCCTCAACCTGTTCTTCCTGATCTTGTACCTGTTCTTCCTGCATTTGTTCCTCCTTATACATTAGTAGTTAAAATGTTCATCAGCGTATATCTGTGTCCCATGTCGAAGTACTTAGGACTTATGTAACTTCGGATTATTTTTACCGCCGAGGGCGCGGAGAGCGCAGAGGGTTTTGGATAGTGTTTTATCGCGCCACAAATGTGAATTTTAATGAACATTTATGACTGCGTATGACAAGATATAAAAAATATTTCCCGATTCTCTCCGCGTCCCCCGCGTTCTCTGCGGTGATTTACGGCGCGGTCTGTGTAAGTCCTAGTACTATTACTTATGATGATTATTCCATATTTCCCAATCGCGGTCTACCGCGATGTTTACGCCAAAATCATCTTCACAAGCCCTTCTCCACAAATCGTATATCCCCGGCAAGCCTGCCGCCGCGATTTGCTTGACCTCCTCCGGCGCCAGATTCGCGATTCTGTTTGCCCTTGAAAAGTAGGTAAATCCATCTGATGACTTTATGCGATCATGGACACCCGGAACGACGAACGTAGGTGGCTCATCGGGAAAGACCGCGTTAGATGCTGACGTGCCGAGTGGCGGCAACTCACTCCACCCTCTGACCGCGCGAGGGGAATACGGAATCGCCAATCTCTCGAACAGCTTCTCAACGACCATCTCAGCATCGTTATCGCGTATCGCTTCGTATACAAACGTCGTCATCGGCAATTCCAAGCGCATTACCTGCTGCCTGATGCGCTCAACAGTTCGATAAGCCTGAATGAACCTATCCACAGTAGTCCAGCGGCCATCCCATTGATCCCACGAATCCCACGTACTGAGCGGGGCGCGCCCAGATATGATGATTTGCAGTTTGTCGGGCGGAAATCCCGCGCCCAGCAACACCTCCAACGGATTGAAGCTAACCTCCGCGATGGTGAAGGGGCCCACGGTTTCTTTCAGATAGATAATGCCATTGGGACGACGCGGTAACTGCCACCTGAAATCTTTATTCTGAACCAGCCACCTCAGCACATTCTTGAGTTCTTGATAGTGCGACTCTATACCTACGGCTCCGAACACCCTTAAAAACGCGGTGGTCGCGCTGCGGCATGGTGATACGGATAAAATGACTCGCGGCACATCCTGCACCGCGCCGATGTCAATATTATTTATAACTTCTGATAAAGAAACGTCGCGTTTCTGATCAGGATTCGTTTGCATAATCGGTTCACTGCATCAGGCTCGATCAGCGCTCGCGCCACGTTGGCACCGGAACAATCGGCGCCCTGGCTTTATACTGTTCAGGGTGAATAGTGATGAAATTGCCGTCAATAACTTGAATCAAGATCACCGGATGATTATTCTGCCCCGCGCGGTCGAAGCTAATCGGGCCAAAGATTGTCTCCTGTAAATTGGTGTTTCTGAGAGCCTCGCGTATTGCCAACCGCGCCTCGTCAATCTCGTTCCAATCGACTTCTTCTTGCTGCGCGGCACGTTCTATGGCATCTTTGGCGACTAAAAGCGCGGTGTAAGTTTGCGCGCTGCGTATCGGTTCACTTTCGTATCTGGCTATGAACTCCGTCGCGAACTCAGATGCCCCCGGCCAAGTTACATCTGGTGCCCACTGCGTCGTCGCGATCACATACTCCGCGTTCCGCCCTATCTCCAAAAATTCTTTTTGGATAAACCCGCCCGCGTTGCCCAAGTATAGCTTCGGGTTTATATTCAAACTCTCACATTGTTGCATTAACAATTTTGCCTCGTTTATGCGCGACGCGAAATAGATGATATCCGGGTTAATCTCTTTGACTCTAGTCAGCATCATGGCGTAATCGTTCATGCCCGGCTCATAAGATTCATAAAACACTATTTCGATGTGATGTTCTGCTGCCCTGACCGCCGCCGCCACCGCGGCGCTTTCTCCGTAGAAAGAGGCTTCGTAGATGATGGCTAAAGTCGCTTCTGTGCCTAAGTGCTCTCGTGCAAAATCTAACGCGGTGTTGGCATAGGCACTTGACGGCGCGTTGATGCGAAATACCCATGTATATCCTAATTGTGTGACCAAATCGCTGGAGGCGATAGGGACGATAAAAGGCACTTCGTACACATTGGCGACTCCGGCAGCCGCCATCGTAATACCGCTGGAAGCTGCGCCGATGATCACCAACACTTGATGTTTCTCAACCAACTCCTTAACGTTCAACCGCGCTTGTTCGGACGAGGAGCCATCATCTTCAATTATCAACTCCACCTGACACCCCAGAATACCCCCAGCAGCGTTGATCTCCTCAACAGCCATCTCATAACCGCGCACGCTCTCTAACCCCACTACCGCCTGATTCCCCGTCGCGGAATTGATAATTCCTATTTTGATGGGACACTTGGGACTATTCCGTCCTCTGCCGCAAGCCGTGAGCAGCAGCGGCATCAGCAGTAACAATCTCAACAATACTTCCCGTCGTTTCACTAATTTCTCCAAAAGCTAAAAGCGGTTCTATCATTCTATGGTAATAGCATAACTATCGGTGACAATCGTACATTCATTGACGGCGGTGACGGTGATGACCTTAGACCCCGCGTTCAGCCAATTGAAAACTACCGCGTCGTTAGTCCCATTGATAACGTGAATCACCGGCGTCTGATCGGTCGCTCGCCAAGTGTAGGTAATCGGCATGGTGGCTGTAGATGGCGCGATCGTTGCTGTGAAAGTGTGATCGGTAGCGACAGTCCCGGTCGGCGCGCCGTTGAGCGTTATGCTATTCAGCCCATAGCAGATAGAGATAAAATGAGTATCATTAGCCGCGCCGCAGGCGTTGCGCGCGGTGACATTGACCGCCTGAGACCCACTGTTACTCCAAACAAAGTTCACCGCGTCGTTGAGATTGTTGACGGTGTGCGTAACCGGCGATTGCCCGGTAGCTTGCCAAGTATATGTGATGGGAAAAGTAGTTGTGGGGGGAGTGACTGCCGCGCCGAAAGTATAGGACGCGTTATCTCTCCCCATCGCTGGTCCCGTCAAATTGACCGTACCCACCGCGTTGCACACGGCGGATATAACGATATTGTGAACATCGCTGGCGCTGCTGCACGCGTTATTTACCGTGACGACGACGTTTTGCGTCCCTGCCGCAGCCCACACGAAGGTCGCGGTATCGTTATAACTATTGATGGTATGTGTTACCGGCGGTTGCCCCGAAGCCTGCCAGACGTAAGTAAGGGGCAACGAGGCAGTAGCGGGTGACACCGCCACGTTGAAAGTATAGGAAGTCCCCACCGCTCCCGATGTGGGACCGCTCAACCCTACGCTGCTCAGGGCATCGCAGATCGGCGGTGCGGGCTCGATGTAGATATTGCGATCATCGTTGACGCTGCTACAGTTATTCTGCGCGGTGACGATGATGTCCTTGGAGCCGGAGGTAGCCCAGCTAAATATAGCCGCGTCGTTCAGTCCATTGAGCGTATGATTGATAGACGATTGTCCCGTAGCTTGCCAAATATACGTGATCGGCAGCGAAGCCGATGAGGGAGCCGCTGCCGCGTTGAACGTATGACTCGCGCCCAGCGCGCCTACTGCCGGACCACTTAAATCGATGTCACTCAGGGGCACGCACGCGGGCGGAGCATTCGCGATGTAGATGACGCGGCTGTTATTGGCACTGCCACAGGCGTTGCCGACAGAGACGACGATGTCTTTTAACCCCGCGACGGTCCAAGTATATACCATCGTGTCATGCAACCAATCGTTGGAATGTGTCGCGACCTGCTGTTCCGTAGCTTGCCAGGTGTAGATGATGGGCAGAGTAGCGGTGGGGGGACTGGATACCGCGACGAATATATAACCGGTGCCGACGGTGCCCGATGTTGTGTAAAGGGTGAAATCGACATCGGTAACACCATAGCAAGGCGTCGGAGTAGGCGAGGGCGTCGCGGTAGGGGTATCGGAGTCTGAATCGTCTCCATCAGTACTATCATCTCCGTCCGAAGTATCATCGCTTTCTCCCGCCCCGCTGCCCGTTCCTGAGTCACCACTCCCACTCGTCGCCGCGTCGACGATCTCTCCCATCTCGCTGACGCGTTGGGCGTCGTTGATTGCCGTTAAAACTAACGATGTGGGTCTATCCACTTTTATAGTGATGAAATCTTGCGCGTTCAGGTTGGAGACTCCCTTAGCATCGTCAATATCCTCTTCGCCGATCTCCCAGTCTATCTTGCGCGGCGCGCTAATCACGATGTTAGTGGTCTTACCGGAAACCGACCAAGCCAATTGGAACTCAGTCTCAGTACCGCTAACCACTTCACCGGGAGTGATATCGAAAAACTCGATCACGGGCATCTCTTCGGGGTCAGGAACTTTTTCCGCGATCTCCACTTTTTGGCTGGTGTGCAGCGCACCGTTACGCGCGGTGAGAATCAACAACGCGGGTTCGGCTAACTCCATCGTTCGCATATCTTGCGCGGGAAGATCGGGTAACGCGATTGAGTTGGAACTGCTAATCGCGACGTTGGTGAGTTCCCCCGTGACCGACCAGGCTAACTGGACTACCGTTTTGGTGCCGCTGATTATCTCGTTGGGCGTGACGGTGAAAAACTCAATTAGCGGCGCTTGCGGCACCGCGGTGGCTGTCGGCGCGGGATGAACTGTCACCTGCTGTAACTTTCTTATTTCAGTCTGTTCATTAGCCGCGGTCAGTATATACGTCGTCGTCTTGTCCGGCTCGTGATTGACGACACCGATAGGTGGAAGTTCGGTTCCGATAGGCGCGATAGATACCGCCTCGAAGACGGATATTGACCATGTGACGGTGACACTTTCTCCTGCCACAATTTCTGCGGGCTGCACGCTAAAGACCGCGTCGGCAGGGTGCACTCTAACCATCATACTGCGCAGGTCTACTCCAGAGGTGTTTTGCGCTCCTAAAACATAGATGGTATTCTCTTGTGGCGCGAGAACGCGCTCACTGTTATATTCCTCTGTGGGAATAGCTTGAACACTGTTTCCCGCGCTGAAGATCAATTCATTCGCGTTTTCTGCTGTCCAGCTTAAAGCGACGGTTTCTCCCTTGAAAATATCGCTTTTGTCCGCCTCAAACTTGCTGATACTCGGCGATTCAGGGATCACGATTATTGTGGTTTCCTCTTCCGGCGTCCCAAATAGCGGCGCGAGTAGATTACTAGCTATCAGCTTGTAAGTGATAGCATTCCCCACGGGATGCACCACCTTCTCACCTAGCGGTCCCTGAATCGCTTCTTCCATCCCCTCAATACGCAAATTGGTTACGAAGGGAGAGACGAACCAACTTAAAATCGCCTCTTCACCTGCCTGAACCACTTCTTTGTTGACTTCAAATGTAAAAATGCGCGGTATGGCGCTGAATATACAAGAGGCGATGAGCATCACCGCGATCAGCGCGATGTGTAGCGGTCCAAGAAGTGGGTTGCAGGTTAGTTGTCCCATTAGGGCGCGCGGCGACTGCTGTCCTGCCAGCATAGTAGTGGTGACGGTGAGAGAATGGGTATGCCCGCGTACGCCAACCAATGGACGCGATATGGGCTCGATACGCACAGGTATTCGCGAAAAATCACCGGGGGGAATCAGCACATCAGCCTGACGCGCTAAGGCGACCTCTTCCCCTTTCGCGCCGATCAAAAACTCGAAGTTACACTTCTTCTCCGCGTCCTCTCCCTCCAGTCGAAAAGTGGTTTTGCTATTCCCATTGTTGACGACCGTAAGCTCCGTCTGCCCAAACTCTTTGCGCCAAGAGATCGTTTGCTGTCGGGGAGATAATTCGCCTACGGTAAATTCGTAATATGGATTGATGGTTAGCGTAGCGCGTATGCGGCTGACTCTGCCCGCGTAGTTGGGCGATGTTACGGTCACGAACACCGGGTGCGATCCCGCGCGACTCGTCGGGAGGCGCGGGGGCGTGATGGTAATCATCACCGTCCCGCGTTCGCCCTCATTGAGGTTAATCTGCAGGGGATAAATGTCAACCCAAGTGCTATCTATTCCCTCCACTCGCACCGCGAACTCCGCGACGATGTCTCCGCCATTGATGATTAACACTTCACACGTCGCCGTCTGTTCAACGTCGATGATCCATTCATGTTCAGGCAACTCAGTAACGATAATCTCATCAGCTTGCTCAGCTAAGCCGCCGGGAATCTCGGAGAGCAGCTCAGGGTGATGTTCTGGCGCGGGCACGACGGCTGTTGGAGGTAACGCGTGAATAGGTACCGCGACATCTTCGCCTTCCAACAGAATTAGGACGTACCCGCTGATTTCAAATGTGGTTTTGGTATGTAACTCGGCAACGGTGTTAGACGCCAATGGTTGACCATCTAGGATAGTCTCACCATTTGCGTCCATCACGATGACGCGGTACGGCTTGACGCGGTGATCTAAAACCGCGTGAAACAATGCCACATCGGGGCTGTCAATGACCACATCGTTTTCTGGATGGCGACCGATGTTAGTGACCCCCTTTTGCGGATCGAGGATATGAAATTCTACCTCCCCATTCGGACTGATGATTTCTAGTTGATCGTATTCCGCCAACTCACATTCTCCTGATCTGGCTGCACCGTATTAGGACTTGCGCGATTGCGCGCTAAATATTCACCGCAGAGACGCGGAGAGCGCAGAGATTGAGATGAATGATCTCTATTGCCCCTGAGTGTCTAAGTATTATGTACACCCGATGAAAGCGATTTAGTTACGCCCTACATGGCTCTCTGCCCCCGTCCGCGGGGGCGTTTAGGAATAGGACGATGCTTTGGCCTCAGCCGCCCCCGCGACGGGGGCTTAGAGCGAAATTAAAGTACGCTCATCATAGACCGAACATAACAGTTAGACAGCAAGGGGCTATTGACGAGTAATAAGCGCGAGCAATATGAGTAGAACTCCGCGTTCTCTGCGCCTCTGCGGTGAAATAACTCTTTCTGCGTAGGTCCTATCCTGAAAATCTGCGTTAATTCGCGTCCTATTCTCCCTCTTCCCCAATTTCATAGTTAGCCATGCGGAGAGAACGAATCACCGCTACCACTGCCAATACGAAAAATCCAATTATGCACAACCACGCCCAAATATCTCTGACATAAGTATACAGCGTGAACATACCGCGTGTCGGCACCTCAGCCACTAACACGCGTCCCTCGTCAGGCACATCGGTCGCGAGAGAGAACGGCGGATTGCCGAGAAGAACTCTCACACCCACTTCTGTACTATCCAGACTAGCAATCACGCGCCCTTGGGGATCGATCACTGTCGCGATGCCGTTAATGGTCGGTTGTACGACCGTCATCCCATACTCCACCGCGCGCATTACCGCCATGTTTAAGTGCATTCGTGACATCCCCACCCAATCCTGCGTAAGCGCGAAGAGTATATCCGTTTTGTGCTTCGCTGCCTGCCGCACGAAGCCGGGATGTTGCAAATCCTGACCGATGCCCGCGGAGATATGTCCGTACGGCGTATTCAAGACGGGCATTCGTCCATCTCCTGCCTTATATATCAGGTTTTCCGGACTCGGTATCTGATCTAATCTCTTAGATTCCCAAAATACGTCACCCAACGGGGTACTCAAGAGCGGAATTCGCCCGCGATCTCGACCGGGGATATTCGCGCCGACAACCACGTGCAATTTGTTGTATTTCCACAGGTGCGATTTTTTATATCTCCAAACCACACCGCCCGTCGGGTTGATCAAGATTAACTTATTATCGCCCAACTGCCCCGGCACGTAGCTTGACATAGCGATGCCCAAATAGATATTCTCCTGCCGCGCCAATGTCTGCCCGCGTTTTACGAATTCTTCCTCATCTTCCATCAATATATTCGCCGCGCCCTCAGCCCAGAAAATAAACTTAGCCCCGCTTCGCGCTTCCTGCTCAGTCAACGCGAACAGCTCATCATCGAGGGCATTCAGCGCATCTCGCGCCTCCTCAACATCAGCAGCACTCAACTCCGCGCCCATTAATAGTTGCTTCACCGCGTCTTGAGTCATGAAGTTTAGATAACGCTGCATCGTCGGCGCGACAACCGCCGCGACGCGCACCGTCGTCTTGGTCGGCGCGGTAGCCGCCAGCCTGATGCCGCCGAGTAACAATATCACCGCCATCACTCCAGCATATAACTTCGCGCCCCGGCTAATCTCTGACCAGTGTAATTCGCGCTCCCATGCCCAATTCACCACCGCCGCGGTCCAGTACATCAGAAAGACGATACCCCAAATGCCAAAGATAGTTACCGTTTGAATTAAGGGCAGATTCTCCGCTTGCGTATACGCGACGGAACCCCACGAGCCGTTCGTGTTGGTCAGTGTCGTGAAATATTCCCAAGTCACAAACGCGGTGGGCAATACTAACGTTCCCCAAAATCCCCCCACGCGGTGTACCAAAAAGCGATCCGCTAAATAGGGCAAAAGCCCGCGTATACCGACCAGCGTCGCGCTTACGACCGCCAGCGCATAAAATGGGCTGGGTAGAGGGTCTAACGCCATACCGGAGATATAATTCGCGATAAACATCATCACCCACGCCTGAATAAAACCGCGCCCCAGCGGCTGGTTACGCATAAACCGCGTCAGAAAGATGGGCATCAACCAAGCCGCCAATGGCACTGACCACCTGCCGAGCGTGAAGATACCTAATAGCGCGGCAACGAGCAACCAGATAATATAAGATTTTCGTTGTGGTTCGACCATGTCAACCAAATTATTTTCCATCGCGTACTGCATTTTAGGACTTATATGACTCTACTGCAAAAACTAATTTTTCAGCGGATTTAGCGGATTAAGCTGATGAAGCCGCGTTCATTTATGATCATACGCGGTCATACATAATCAAAATCCGCTTCATCCGCTTAATCTGCTGACTCTTTCCCCTTTTTTCAGTGGTCTCTTACATAAATTCAGAATAATTTTACCGCCGAGGGCGCGGAGAACGCTGAGTCTTACAAAACGTTTTTTCTCCGCGTCCTCCGCGCGCTCTGCGGTGATTTAGATTTTCCCAGTGGAGTAGGGCAGGTTTCTTACCTGCCGTTTTTGCTAATTGACACGAATAAGCGAAAAATTTGTGAAATTAGTGGCAGATGTTTCTCTTCTCCGCGTCCTCGGCGTTCTCTGCGGTGCGCTACAGCTTACTGGCTGCCGATAGCTGACTAATATCATTAACCGCGAGCAAGACCCACACCATCGCGATGATAATCAGCGTCATCGCCGCGAGAATGAGCGCGGGCAACAGATAATAACGTATCCAGGATATGCCCCGAATCTCGATATTCGCTGAAATCTTAACGTGGTCGTCTTCATGCTCGATAGCCTTAGATACAATTGTGAATACGTAATTCTGTGTCCGTCGCAATCTCTGGAATGGCGCGATGATCAAATCGAGCATCAGAGATTCCCCCGGCTCCAACAGCGAAGTCTGATGCCACCCCTCCATGACAGTACGGACTATTCGCGGTTCGCGTTTGACAGACGGCGCGGAGTCAGCCGCTTGGCGCGGCGAACGCCCCGCCGCGCCGCGCTCGGTGGGTACCTCATCAGATGGCGGTGGTGGCGATTTTTTAGTAGATGGCGCGGCGGGCTTAGCACCTTTTTCAGGTTTTAACGGTTCTCGTAGCTTAGTCGCGCTAGTGGCAACATTTTTAACCCGGCTGACATTACTTTTGGCAAGTGTCGTAACCCTTGTCGCTTTCATGCTCGGCAGCCGCAACATTCGCGATAACCAATTGAAAGGCGCCCGCATAGGCGCGGGCAGAAGACTAGCTATATTGCCCGCCACCTTGCCAGCTTGAGTGCTACGTTTCAATGCCTCTTTGCCCCTTTCCTGTCCCGCTTTCAACCGCGCCGTATCCACACTCTCGCGAAGTTCGGAGACTGTAGAAACCTGTTCGGGAGTAGTTTTTTCCGCGTCTGGCGTCCTTTCTTGTACCGCGGGTACCTCAGGGACCGTTTCTACCACTTCCTCAGTTTCCTCAGCTTTGACCTCCTCAACGATTTCCCATTCGGGCAGTACCATCCCGTTTAACATAAAATCGAATTGCAGCGCGTTCACTGGATCGGTTGCGTGCAACGCGTAACTACTCGATATATTCCCCTCGTTACTGACCTTCAGTTGCCTGATCTCTCGATAGCGCGCTTTCTGCATCCAGATGAAGATGAGAGCTAGTAGTACCACCGCCGCGGTGGAGATGACGATAACCAGAGCGGAGAATAACCGCCGCGCGTCTATCTCTCCTGTACGAGGCGAGGTATCCATAGAAACGGTGCTAGGTGGAGAGGGCTGTGGTGTGGGTGTTTTTTCGACCGCGACTATCTCGACATCCACTCTATCTTCGCCCTCTTGTCTTCGGACATCGCGAGCGCGAGCGGTAAATATATACGCACCGCCCCATTTCTCATCTCCTTCAAGTGAAAGAGTATACAATCCATTAGTACCTTCTTTCACACTGCCGAGCAATTCGTCATTTAGCCAAAAGTCGACGCGTTCCACTTCCTCTATTGCGTCGACTTTCGCCACCAGCGTGATTGTGTCAGTGGCTTGAAACCGCGTCGTCGTTGTTCCATTACGCTGAATGCGCAATGCCACCATTAGCGGTGGAACTACTTTCAAATTTATCGTCGCGGTGCCCTCGTTACCCGCTTCGTCTACTGCCTTAATCACCAGCCGATGTGCGCCGATACTCGCAGTGGTGCTGTCCCAATGGAAGCGATATGATGGCTTCGCCATATCGCGTGGCTCAAATCTAGCCAGCAATCGGCCATCGAGCATATATTCCACCAGCGCGATATCGGCGGGCGCGGTGATTTCGGCATCAAGGGGGACTATGCTCCCCACCTTTTGCCCCTCAGCCACATTCGGAACTATCTCTACCCGTCCCTCCACCGCTACGAAACTTCCCTCTGCCACAGCTCTTGCACCGCGATGGACGACGCCGAGCGCCCAACCATACTCTCTATCATCCGCTTCGAGCCGCGACCGAAAAGTGACTTTGTACCCTGTTCTGATTAGATTTTCCGTCGCCTGCAAACTCTCCGCGATTTTTTCCGCGCTCGATATGATGAAAGCCTTGCCTCCCGTTGCTCCCAGCATATCCTTGATCGGATCAGGGCGAATCTCCGCGTCTCCCTCGAAATTTATGATATAGACTGGCACCTCGTGTTCTTGCGCCGCGTCGATGGCGGTATCCGCCGAAAAATCGCCGATGTTATTTCGAGCATTGGTCATCACAATCACCGCGCGGCGATTTTCGGGCGCGGTCGCGGCTATGTTCACCCCTTCAAAAACCGCCTCATTCAGAGTGGTGCGGTCGCCTTCAACTTCGAGCGCGTCAATCGTCGCCTTCAATTCGGCGTGGTTATTGGTGAAATCGCGCTGGAGTATTCGTACTTCGTTATACAGCGCGATGAGCGCGACCTTGTCGCGCGGCTCTAGTTCATCGATAAACGACTGCGCGGCTTCTTTAATGGTTTGTAAATAAGCCTCGGTTGTACTTATGTCGAGCACCAACACCAACCGCAAATCCTGAAAATCGTGCCTTTCGACCGCGATTATTTCCGCCGGAGTTCCGAACGTCCCTTCTAATACTATCAGCGTATCCCGCGTTAAGCCCCCTGCCTGTACCGCGCCCAATGGCGTGCCGTTCTCGTCTGTCGCGGCGAAGTACGCGGACACGCGCGGAAATGACTGACTCTCGCTCCGAATAATCGAAATTATCGGAACATTCTTCTGGGCAGTGGCACCGAATACAACCGCGAGCACCAGTAATCCGCCGAGCAATATTCCTTTCAATAAATTCGCCAATCCGCAAATCACAAATCGCGCATTCGCCCACTTGTTCATTACGCGTGCTCTTCTTCCATTTCTGGTGGCGGCTCAGCCTCTTCTTCCCACCAAATTGTAGGACTATGTTCTTTGATTTCGGGCAGTTTAACATCTGGCGTCAATGATCTCTCAACCTCTTTGGCATCTTGGGCATCCTCTAACCACCACGCGTCGCCCCTTCTGCGGCGCGGTTTCGAGGTTAAAACCCCCTCACCTTCTGGTAGGGAAACTCCACGCTCTCGCGGCGCGGCTTCTTTTCTCTCAGCCGGCGCGGTTTCGCGTGGCATTACTTGTTCCTCCACTGGAGGCACGGCTTTACGCGGCGCGGCTTGCCCTTCCGCCGCTGCGGGCGTCTCCGCCTCTTCTAGCCACCACGCTTTATCTTGCTCACGCGGTGCGACTTCCTCTTTCGCAGGCGGCGTGGCTTCGGCGGACACCGCTTGTTCCTCCGCCGACGGCGTGACGGTCTCCGCGTCTTCTAACCACCATGCCTTAGCTTGTTCGCGCGGCGCGCTTTCCTCTTTCGCGGGCAGCGATTGTTCCTCCGCCGACGGCGTGACGGTCTCCGCGTCTTCTAACCACCATGCCTTA
>CAZSIG010000034.1:0-1927 GCA_964606195.1 uncultured Anaerolineales bacterium | reverse complement strand
TTGTTCCTCCGCCGACGGCGTGACGGTCTCCGCGTCTTCTAACCACCATGCCTTAGCTTGTTCGCGCGGCGCGCTTTCCTCTTTCGCGGGCAGCGATTGTTCCTCCGCCGATGGCATGACGGTCTCCGCGTCTTCTAACCACCACGCCTTAGCTTGCTCACGCGGCGCGCTTTCTCGGGGAGCCACTTGCTCTTCTGCTTTCGGCGCGACTGCCCCCACTTCATCTCCCGTGAGCGGGGTGATTTCTCGCGGTGCTATTTGTTCTTCTGGTGATGAAATAATATCCGCTTCTTTATCCTCCGCGGCTTGCGAAGCAAGCTCTTCTTCATCCGAACGCGCTGTCTCCTCTTCCTTCGCAATTACTGCATCTTCGTCTTGCGATGGTGCACCCTCTACTTCCTCGATGATAGCGTCGCGCAGCGCGGCTACGTCCTCAGCTTCTACAGTTCGCGGCGCGGGATGCGCCTTTGCTTCTTCTGCTACAGCCATCTCCTGCGCGAGGGGCTCTTTCGATTGTGGCGGAGTTGTGTGCTCCTTTATTTCCTCTTCTATTTCCTCTTTTGTCTCCTCTATGATTGATGAAACCACAGCAACCTCTCGTTCCTCCGCGTCAGCTTCGGGACGTTCCGGTGCAGGAGGCGTCGTTTTCGCGCGGCGGAACGACAAGCGGCGCGTGATTTTCGTCCACCAGTTATCTTTTTCAGTAGGGGACGCGGGAGCCGCTTCGATTTCCTGTACAATTTGTTCCTCCGCGACAACTTCGGGCTTTTCTTGAGACGGGGAAACTGATGTAGTTTTGGATACAGCTTGCTCTTCTGCAACAACTTCGGCTGATTTCGCAGTTGGTGCCGCCGCTGAAGGTCGAAACGATAGCCACCGCGTGATTCTCTTTCCCCAACTCTCTTTCTCAACTGAGGGCGCGGGAGTTGCTACTGCCGTGGATGCAGGTTCCTCTTTTTTAGCTTTCGGCTCTTTTGCGGGCGCTGCCTTCGCGCCTTCAGTTTGCTCGTCAGTTGGGAAAAAGGTTAGCTTATGATGATAATATGGTAGAAATTCTAGGTTCTGTACCGCCATCGCGGTTTCCAGCGGATATGCCTCCGTAGTGGCGCGAATAACTATGCGGTAATGTCCCGCCATCGGCTTTTCGCCCAGATGATGGACGCTGAATAACACTGATTTCTCATCACCTGAAAACAGGATGGGGCGCGGTCCAATCTCATAGCACTCGGCATCCAGCCCCTCAAGTTCGAGATCGAACTGAACGCCAGACTGCTCCCCCAGATTACGTATGATAATCATGCCTTCCAACGTGCGCTTAGGTCTCACCTGTTTCTGCGGCAAAGAAATAGCTATATTGATATTTTTAACCTCTCCTCTGCTCATCGTTGTGTTGCTCACCGCGCTGTCAATGTTATGGAAAACTAGAGTGAAACTACCTAACGTGACTTTGTCACCGGTGATGATGTAGGAAGATGAAGACGACGCGACCGCTTTGTCTTCGCTCCCATTAGCCGACTCTATAACGATTTCGCGGTCGCTTAAGTTGACCAGACGGTATCCCGGAGCGACACCCGCTCCTGAGACCAATTGCAGATGCCGAAGCGCGATAGTCACGTCGGAAGTGCTTTCCAAGACTATGTCACTGTCGGGCGCGCTGCCTATGTAAATGATATTTTTTTCCAGAGGATATTCTCGTTGCCAACCCCGCGCATCGAGAACCTCTACCATTCCTGCCATCAGCCTTCTTCCCCTAAGAATTATATGCGTAAAACGTAATGCGTGAAACGTAAAAAATGAATTACGCGAAATATTAAACTTGTTCCTAAGCAGTTTTTGGGGACGCGGATTAACGCGGATTTTCAGGATTTGCGCCATTTATCCGCGTAGGGACTGGTTCAGTTAAATTGGATGTTAGACCAAATGGCTC
>CAZSIG010000033.1:10735-15395 GCA_964606195.1 uncultured Anaerolineales bacterium | reverse complement strand
AACGACACCGCGGTGCAGGAGGCGCTGCGCGTGTTGTGGCAAGAACGGCCGGGCGTCCGCATCGACGTCGCGGTACATCGTTATCGCACCGCAGGCTTGTCGATCGCGAAAGCCGCGGCCTTGGCGGGTGTCTGCTTTGACCGCATGAAAGAGATCCTCGCCGGGCGCGGAGTACCGCTGCGCTTGGGTCCCGAGACTATGGCAGAGGCGCGGGCAGAGTTGGCAGCATTGGAGCGGATGCAATCATGAACAAAGTGCTCAATTCCACTGTTGTATCAAACTTCGCCGCGATCGGAAAGATGGGGTTACTACGCGTTGTTGCTGCCCCTCTGTATTTGCCGGCGGCGGTGTACGAAGAGATTCAAGATGGGCAATTAGCGGGCTACTCGTTCTATGATGAAAGAGAAATATATCTTTCCCTTCACCGCGGCGGGCTGGCTGCGTTTAGTTACGATGACAGATGAAGAAATACGGCTGTCCATGATGTTGCCGGCGCGCCTGCATCGGGGAGAAGCCGCCTGTTTGTGTATGGCGCGTGTGCGAAGGTGGGGCTTTCTGACTGATGACCGCGCCGCGCGGCAGCAAGCCGTAGCTTGGGATATTCCCCTTTCCGGCACCATTGGGGTTTTGCTGCGCGCGATTCGGCTGGGCAAGTTGATTGTAGCACAGGGCAACGTATGGCTACAAGAAATGATTAGCCGTGCTAACTATTGCTCTCGCACTACAGATTTAGAAAAACTGTTATCATAGAGAAATTGGTGGCGACACAGTACAAAGCGCGGAGTTTGGGGTAGGTAGCCGTCAAATGCCCGTCACTTTCCGAAGTGACGGGCACTTATCGCCGAAGAGCAATTAGCGGAGTAGTGGCAACGCGGCGCGGGGTCGAGGGAAATATGAGTGCAAGAACTATAGGCGCGATAGTAGAGTAAATAGTTAATTATACGCTAGAGAAAGAAGGGCAATTCATCATCATTGAGAATGTGCCCGCCCGCGTATGTCTGGAGACTGGAGAGCAGTTCTTCGCGCCGGAAACGGTAGCGCACCTGCAACAATTAGTCTGAGAAGAAAGTGAACCGCAGCGCACCGTAGAAGTGCTGGTGTTCGCGTTCGCGTAGATAGTTTAGGACTAGTGCCCTTTCACGAAACAGCCCTTGACTTTTTTAGGGCGGAGTTACAGTGCGCGGGCGCGGGGCGGTCTGCTGGCGGACCAACGCGGGGGCGACGCGGTCACGAAATCCCTGGACAACCGCGGCTTGCTAGACAGCTACGGTGGCAAACTGGCGATCTCCCAGGACGTGATGTTTCAGATGCCCCAAAATTGGTTCTAGGGGCATCAGCCACGGACTGCGGGTCGGATGGTAACATACCTAACAACCGGGGTAACTGCTGCCGCTTAGCCCGCCGATTATAAGTCCGAATCCATTGTCGGGTGCGGCGAGAGGTATACCAGGAGGCTTTATCCCAGAATAGGACCATGAACTGTTTGGGGGTCTGAGCCCACTGAGCCATTAAGACGGTCAAGAAAGCCACCGTGGTTTCACTGTTGGGAGAGGTCGACGTCCACTGTAAAAATGCTTCCTGGCATTCATCTGCTAACGCGGCATATAAGGCAGTCGTATCTACCGGTTCTGCCCACCGCTGGGCTACATGTAAAGGCGCATCTTGGTGCACCCAGGGGCGAAAGGCGTAGGACCAGCGGACAAACCATGACTCATCCCCCCACCCCACCGCGCCCGCCGGGGCCTTCCGCGCCCCGGGCAGTAGCCGATCCCGCTGCCGCTTGCGGCGAGCATACGCGGGATCCGGACTGGTCAGCCCCCAGGGCTGTTCAGTTCTAAAGAACTCCGTCATAACTAAGAACGCGGTCCAGGTTCATACAGTTAGCGAAGAGTTCGAGGCTGACATTTTCGACTTGGTTTCTACGCAGAATGTTCAGGGCGAAACTACGCAATTTGGCGAAGATATGAGGGTTAGTCCGAATACGTGATTTATCTGCGCCCAACGTGACATCGCGGACATAATGATTGCTATTCGGTTAGTGTCTTTAGGTTTTCGCCACCCTGAGTGCGAATTCTTCGTAACGCTACATCTAGTGTTTTGAGCATCGCGGAAACCACAAGATGCAGTTGTCGCAAATTGAGTGGCCCAAAGTGGCGAAAACTTCGTGACACTAA
The DNA here is from genome assembly GCA_964606195.1 of uncultured Anaerolineales bacterium. Taxonomy (GTDB): domain Bacteria; phylum Chloroflexota; class Anaerolineae; order CAZSIG01; family CAZSIG01; genus CAZSIG01. Next base: position 13,221 of record CAZSIG010000033.1, on the reverse strand, counting down.
CCGCATAACGCAAATCGCGTGAAACAATAAAACCACCCCGCGAGGTTCAACCTCGTAGGGTGTTTTATTGTCCTATAGTTACGACTCCGCGACGAGTTCTTTAATCACTCTCTCCAGCGCGGCTTTGGGAAAAGAGCCCTTGAGCTGGTTAGTCACCTCGCCCTCTTTGTTCAATAAGATGAATGTGGGCGTGCCGATAATGCCGTATTCTCGCGCTCGGTTCTTGCCATCCGTTCTATCTATGCTGACATAGACGATGTTGATTTCGCGACCGTACTCTTTTTTAAGCTCATCCACGATGGGCGTCATCTCTTTGCAGTGCGGTCAAGTGGCAGAGTTAAAGTATAACATTTGGGGACCGCCGCGATTGGCGGAAAAGAAGAAAATATACCCCAGAACGGCAATCACCGCGACTACCAGCACCGCGCCAATGATAAAAATCCCTTTTTTCGGCATAAAACACCTCCGTATTGCGTGAAACATGATGCGTGAATTCACGTTTCACGCATCACGTCTTTACGTTTCATTCTCCTAAAATTCGCTCGATCTCGTGCACGAAGACCGCGCGGTCTTGCGCGCCGATCAATTTCTTGACCTGTTCGCCCGACCTGTCGAATATAATAAACGTGGGCTGCCCGATGACGCCGTAATTTCGTGCCAGATCCTTTCCACTACTCTTGCTCACATTTATCGCCTTGAATTCCATATCTTTGCCATATTCCCCTTTGAGCCTATTCACGATAGGCGTCATAGCCTGACACACTTTTCACGAATCGGCGTAGAAGTAGTAGAAGGTAGCCCCGGTTACCGCGTCGGATGTGCCGTAGCTTAGTTGCTCGTATACGATAGAAGCACCCGCCGCCAGCACCAGCACCATGATAATGAAGATAGATAATCGCGCCCTGCTCATTATTCCTCTCACATAATGCGAACACGCGGCACTGAAGAAATGCCGCGTCTCTCGTTAATCTTTACTGGTTGATTTCCTGTAACACCGCGAGCAGGTCTTCGTTGTTCGGCAGTTCATTGAGGGCATAGATGTGTTTGAACCGCACGATGCCCTCTTTGTCCACGATGAAAGTAGCACGTTCGTTATAACCTTGCTCACGTAGTACGCCGTATGACTGCGCCACCGCGCCGTGCGGCCAGAAATCGCTCAGTAACAGCACATTCTCTATCCCTAATGATTTCGCCCACGCCCCGTTTGTATCGGGGCCATCCACGCTTATACCCAAAACTCGGGTATCTACCGCCTCGAATCGCGCCCAATCGGCGTCCAAGGCGGGCATCTCCTGACTTCAAACCGGCGTCCAGGCTGAGGGATAGAACGCGATGACGACGTTCCACTGTCCCCGATAATCGCTCAATCTGACATAGCCGCCGGTATGGTCAGGCAGCCTGAAATCGGGGGCTTCGTCGCCGACTTGTAAGTTCGCGTTGTTGATTTGGACATCTGCGCTTTGCCCCGACCGCGCCGCGTTGCCGCAGCCGACAATCAGACCGATGATGAGCATGATGCTAAATAATACGTATAACTTGAGTTTGTTCATAGTTTCCCCCTTTCTCGCTTGTTGAACAAGTCGCGAGTTGTGGTTATTAGATTTCTAAGTCATCAAAGAGTTAATCGACGCTGCTATTAAAACTTTCCAGATTCTGGCGCGTTCTGGCTTCTTCCAATACTTGCAAGGATACTTCGTGCAGGATTTTTACATTGGAAGGTAACCCGCGTCGTAAATCAATCTGTAAGTGGTTCGAAGACTTCTCCATAAAGTTCATCTTGCAAATCCACATCCTTGATTACGTTATTGTTAAACAGCAACCTTAACTTGTAATCTTTAAGATAGGTAACACTCACAACATGTAAAAACATATCTTCACCTCACGCCAACGGCGGTATTTTGTTCAATGGTTGCCGTTTTCGCGCGCGTTCCCAATTCATTAGAATTTATATCGATTTGTTGATATGTAGCTAATGGAACGCAGATTGGCCTGATTTAACTGATTTACGCTGATTTTGATGTTTTTGCTTACCCAAAATCGCGGCACATACCCTATAATCTGCGGTATCTGCGGGCGATTAATGGCGCGGTCAAATTCGTGAAATTAGTGGCAGATTTTCCCTTGTGCTCTCTGAAATCCCAAAGATCCCAAACTTCTAACTTTATACAGTATACAGCAAACCACCGCGCGGAGCAAATTGGCAAGCGCACAAATTTATAAAAAACTGCCCCCGCACCGCGCGGCACGAGGGCAGTTTATATAATCTATGCGGTAACGACGCGGTTAATGAGCCTCTTCTACTGTATCCGCGAAAACGGGCAGATACATCGCCGCCAGATACCAAACCAATGCCGCCGCAGCTAACACGCCCGCCTGAACGGCATACTCGATGAAGGTGGGAGAGTAGGTTTCGGTTATCTGTGACGCGCCCACCGCCACCGGCCCGCCGCTGAACATCGCGGTGAAGCGATTGAAGAACAAGCCCA
>CAZSIG010000033.1:0-10635 GCA_964606195.1 uncultured Anaerolineales bacterium | reverse complement strand
AGAGCCGGGCGCAATACCACTTTATACTTTTCGAGGTTCAAGACATGTACGACCGCGCCCAGAGTGAATGCCGCGCCGCCGAAAGCAATCAACGCGAAGTCGAAGCCGAGCCACAATCCCCACGCGTACTGGTCAGACAGGTCGGTGGTAGCTCCCAAGCCGACCAACAGGCGATAAACCCCCGTGACCAAACCCAACAGTGTCAACGCGGCGAGAATTCCCAATATACCCAACCCTAGCACGGATGGCTTCTTGTAATTGGGAGTTGCCAGCACTTCTTTTACATCTGCAAAACTCGTCATCGCTATACCTCCTTTTCCTTCATAGCTTCGCGCCGCTTAGTAAGCCAGTGCAAGCCGGAGAGCGCGAAGACTGCTACCGTAGCCGTCACTGGAGTCGCCATCGTCACAATCTCGCTGCCGTGCGTTGGCGGATTATGGCCCAGTTTCGGGAAGCCTAGTTCCTCGAAAGGAACAGATGAGATATACATCCACGCGGTGCCTCCCGCCTCTTTATCACCATAAACGTGATTCACGTACTTGTCGGGATTGTCCGCGATACGCCCATAAGCCTCTGTGAGTAAATCCTCGCGGTCGCCATACATCAGTGCGTCGGTCGGGCAAGCCTTGACACAAGCTGGCTCCATACCCTCCGCCTGGCGGTCTACACAGAACGTACACTTGCTGATTAAGCCCAGCGCCTTATCCCATTCGAAGCGCGGTACGCCAAATGGGCAGGCATACTGGCAGTAGCGACAGCCGATACATTTATGCGGGTTGTAAACTACCGGCCCGGTATCCAATTTATGGAACGCGCCGACGGTACAGACTGACGCGCACGCGGGATGTTCACAGTGCATACACTGACGCTTCGTGAAGACCCAATGCAATTTACCATCACTTTCCTCAACCTCGTCGAACCGAATCAGGCTCCAGGTATCAGCCGAGAAATCCGGGGGGTTGTCGTAACAACCTAAACAGACCGTTATCTCGTTCGGCTTATCGTTCCAAGCCTTACATGCCACCTGGCAACCGCGACATCCCGTACAACGAGTGAGATCAACCAATACTCCCTTACTCATTATACGCCTCCTTTCTTCACGCGTACTAAGAACGCCTTGAACTCGGGAATCATCGTATTCGCGTCACCTACGTGCGGCGTAAGGCGGTTCGCGCTGTCGCCAACGCACAATCCTTCGAAGCCCCAATGCCAGGGCATTCCGATTTGATGGACGGTCTTACCACCGACGTTGAACGGTTTGAACCGCTTGGTGACAATCGCGGTGGCTTGTAATGAACCGCGTATCGATTCCACCGTGACCAAGTCCGCGTTCTTAATACCTAACTCTGCTGCCAATTCCTCACTCATCTCGATGAACATCTGTGGCATCAACTCTACCAACCAAGGTAGGTTACGCGTCATCTGCCCTGCCTGCCAGTGCTCGGTGACGCGGTAAGTGGTCGCCACAATCGGATATTCATCAGGAGTCGCGATCTCATTCGGTCTCCAGACCTTGATCGCCGGGTTGACTTGGGTGCCTGAGAGCGGGTTGATGATGGGGCTTTCCAGCGGCTCGTAGTGTTCTGGGAACGGTCCCTCAGCGCGTCCCGGACCGAAGATATGGGAGAAGCCCTCTGGCTTCATTATGAATGGATATCGCGTGCCTTCCATATTCATCGGCGGCCAGCCGCCATCCGGCACATCGCCTTCCCACTTCGTATCCGCGCCAGTCCAGCGAATCACGAAATCTTCGGGGTCCCACGGATTGCCGTCTAGGTCAACAGAGGCGCGATTGTAGATAATGCGCCGATTGACCGGCCAGCACCACGCCCATTTAGCGAATAGACCGATGCCCGCGGGGTGATAATCGGTGTTATCGCGCGACTTCTGTTTATTCCCGTCTGCCTCAGTGTACGAATTGGTGTATAACCAGTTGGATGCTGACGTGCTGCCATCATCCTTGAGGTGCGCGAACGAGGCTACAAGCTGTCCTTTTTGATATTGGTCTTCGATGGCCGTCTCCGCCCAGCCGTTGATCTCGCGCGAGACCAAATCTACCACGCTCTCCGCGCCACGCGGCAGGGGATTAGCATCGTACCAACCCTTCCAACGCAGGTTGGTAATCGCGTCGGCTACGGGACCTCCCTCAGTTTCATACAGTTCGATGACCTTGAGCATGATCTCTAGGATCATTTCCAGGTCGGGAATCGCGTCGCCGGGTGGGTCTACCGCTTTCCAACGCCACTGGCTCCACCGCCCGCTGTTGATAATCGAGCCTTCTTTTTCATAAGAAGCCGCGGCGGGCAACGCGAACACCTCAGTCTGCACACTCGCGGGGTCAACATCGGGCGCGTGCCAGAAGGCGCAGGTCTCAGTCTCCCACAAGTCTACACTCACTAGCCAATCCAAGTTCTTCAAAGCCGCGCGCTCCGCGAAACTATTGGGACCACCGACCGCGGGGTTTTGTCCCCAACAGAACAAGCCCTTGATGATCCCCTCCGACATAGCCTCGAACAACGAGATGTGCGAGTAATTGGTGCCAGGATTGAGCTTAGGCAACCACGCATAACCGAAGTCGTTGTTCGCAGTCGCGTTGTCCCCGTACCAGCTCTTGAGCAGGCTAACGAAATATTTGGGGTAATTCAGCCACCAACTCGCGCTCTTCGGGTCGGATGTGGCGAAACCGGCTAGTTTGGCATCGAGGTGGTCTTGTAATGCTGGCTGCGCCGCGTTGGGGGGAGTGAGGTAGCCGGGTAAGATGTGCCATAACAAACAGTGGTCAGTAGACCCCTGCACGTTGGACTCACCGCGTAGGGCATTGATGCCGCCGCCCGCGACGCCGATGTTCCCCAACAGCAATTGTAGGATGGCATAAGAGCGAATGTTCTGTGTGCCATGTGTGTGCTGCGTCGTGCCCATCGCGTACATAATCGTCCCCGATTTGCCCACCGGGCCAGTCAATCGCGCGTAGGTCTCGCAGATTTCGAGATACTTCGCTTTATCGGTGCCGGTAATCGCGCATACTGCGTCGGGGTCGTAGCGCTCAAATTGTTTCTTGAGCAGTTGGAACACGCAATTCGGGTCTTGGAGGGTCTTGTCCTTTAACGGAATGCCCTCCGCGTCCTTTTGCCATGTCCAGGTCGATTTGTCATAACTGCCGAAGTTCGGGTCATCACCGGGCATGAAACCGGAGAACTTGCCGTCCAACTCCGCGGCGGTCTTGAATTCAGGATCAATCAAGAATGCCGCGTTGGTATACTCCGTGATGTAAGTCATGTTGTAATTCTGCGGATTAGCCTCAATGTCCTGAATTACCCATCTAATCATGCCGCCGATGAACGCGATGTCCGTGCCTGAACGCATCTGGACATATAGATGTGCCTTCGCGGACGAACGGGTGAAGCGCGGGTCTACGCTAATCAGCGTGGCGCCCTTCTCCTCGATCGCTTTGGTAATCCATTTGAAAGAAATCGGATGGTTCTCCGCCGCGTTACTGCCAATAATCATGAGACAATCACTGTTTTGAAGGTCATTCCAGTGATTCGTCATCGCTCCTCTACCGAACGACTCTGCCAGAGCCGCAACTGTAGCGGAGTGTCATATACGCGCTTGGTGCTCAATGTACACCAAGCCGAGTGAACGCATCGCCTTGACGATCAGCGAGCATTCTTCGTTATCCAACGCCGCGCCGCCCAACGACGCGATCGCTTCTACGCGATTGACCGTGCGCCCTTCGCTATCCTTCTCAATGAAATTTTGGTCACGCGTGTCTTTGATGCGCCGCGCAATCTGCTCGATTGCCCAATCCCAGTCCTTCTCTTCCCACTGAGCCGCGCCTGGGGCGCGGTACTTGACTGTCTGCAACCGATTCGGGTTGACCTCACCATCCACCGTATTGAGCTGCGCCAGCGCTAAGCCTTTGCTGCACAGGCTGCCCTGATTGATGGGATGGTCGGGATCCCCCTCCAGGTTGACCACTTTACCATTTTCGGCGGCGACGATCGCGCCACATCCCACTCCGCAAAAACAGCAGATAGTGGGAGTCTCACCGATCGGCTTATGCAGGGCAAAAGATGGCGCGGTTGCCGCTGCTACTCCTGTCGGTAAGAGGAACGCCCCTGTCGCAGCGCCGGAGAGTTTCAAGAACTCTCTTCGGGTTAAACTCATTTTTCTTACTCTCCCTTCAACTAAAATAATGATTTTTCGAAAAGCAATTTGAGTATCGCGGTAGTTAATATCGAAACCGCGATGCCTCGTCAAAAAGATATATGTCTCTTAGACTTCTCAATTCTTTCACTGCTCGTTTTAATCGCCATTGTGATAATCCAAACAAATCACTGGTCGGCGAATTTAGTCGCGCGGTGAAAGTGATGAGTAAGCTAATCGACCAGAAATCATTGTGCGTATTACCACCCCCTTTCAAACTAAATAAAAAAGGAAGCTTCTTTCGCTCAGGCGCGAAGCCATGTGCAGAAAAAAGCCTCCTTTGCAATTACGGCAGGCATAGAAATTGCTCCCTATACCCTAGTGCTCACCCGTCCCAGAGGGAGCAAAGTGAGTCGGAGGACCGTAACATCTGGTTTATATATAAGATATATGTGAAATATATTTAAGGTGCGGAAAAATAAAAGTGCGCGCGATTGCGAGAGAATTTCAAGGAAATCATCGCGGCGCGGTAGCGGCAGTATAGGGATACCGCCCTGACATATTGCGCAGGGCGCAATCCCCATTGCGCCTATTTCCGGAGTAGTTTCCCTGTAAATTCGCGGGAGCAGCTTAACACGCGGTTTGTCTTTTGCCCCTAATTGATGCGAACAAACGAAAAATCAGTGCAAATTCGTGAAATTAGTGGCAGACTCTTCTTGATGCCCCCCAAATCTCCTCGGTACCCTACCGCGTCTCAGCGATAACCCTGCTCCTTTGCCGCGAGGTCTAGCGGCACCGTCAGAATCGGTTCTGCTGCAAGCAATACCTTCTTGCGCGCCTGTCTCAAATCAATCGCCTTGAGATAACGCTGACACGCGTCACACACGTACAGCCTATACTCTTTTTTGTCTCCGGCGGGATAGTATCTGAGTTGCTCATGGTCTTTGTTGCCACAGAACGGACATCCGACGCGGTCGTAAAGCCACTCAAAGGCGCATCGAGAACACACTAAATACCGCGCCCCTGCATCATCGTCCAGATAAGCGAAATGAGGCACCGCGCCGCATATCGGACAATAACCGCGCTTCCAGTTTTCTTGTTCGACGTGCGAACCAAGCTGCGCGGCTGCCCATTGGAGATAAGGTTGCAGTGCCAGGCTGGCTGTCGCCTCTGCCAAACCCATATCTTCTGATGTTGTCGTCTCTGTCGCGACCTGCGCCGCCATCTCCTGCGCAAAACGCGTCTTCGCCAGCGCAAGCCAATCGACCTGCGCTAAACCCTCTAACTCTTCCGATAACTCGGTTTTATATTCTACCAAATTATGCGCGATATTTAGGGCTAATTGGGCGAAATCGTCTTCCTCGATAGGGAGCTGGGCGAACGACAACAACGGTTGTCCCTCTCGTTGCCGCGCCACCAAAGCATCTTTGTCTTTCAAGCCTAATGAGCCTTGTATATCTTGCGCGGTGTCACTTTGCGTCTGTAACAGCTTCCGATGGAATCGATAAAAAGGTTCTAGCTCCGGAGTTTGTTCTGCCGCGTTCGCTAAAACTGTGATAATCTCTTGGACGTTCTTCGTTTTATTCACTAAGAATCCTCGTGTTGTTTATGAAAACTAACTTCGCTTCAGAATAGCAAGTAATGATAACACATAGTTAATTATCTGTCAAAACCTGTTAAACCGCGTCCTCTATGGTGAAATTATTCTGAATTTGTGCAAATCCTAAGTTATTGAAGTTTCACCAGAAATACGCTATAATATCAAATAGGCTTCTTAATTGATATGGGAGCGACGAAGTTTCTGGAGGTTGCTATGGGCAAAGATGATCGAAAAACGAAGGCACAACTCATCGCCGAGTTGTCGGAGTTGAAGGCGGAGAGTACCGCGCTGGAACACGAGCGCGATAAGTATCGCGCCCTGGTCGAAAACATCAACGATGTGATCTTCGCGGTCAATACGGAGGGGATAATCACATACGTTAGCCCGGTCGTGCAACAAGTCTTTAACTATAATCCCCGCGAGGTCATAGGGCAAAATTTTCTTAACTTCGTTCATCCTGATGACCAGCCTGGCTTACGAGGAAGATTCGAGCGTATTATGACTGGTGAGTTAGAACCGCGCGACTTTCGGCTGCTCAGCAAAGATGGTGACGTCGTTCATGTACGCACTTTCAGCCGCCCGCAAGAGGAAAATGGTCAGATTGTCGGCGTTACTGGTACCATTGTCAACATCACCGCTCGCAAAGCGACGGAACAAGAGCTATACCGCCGCAATCGGGAATTAGAGCTGTTAAATCGCGCCAGCCTGATGTTCAATTCTACCTTAGACCTCGATCAAGTGCTCGAAAACGTTCTACAAGGGATACGCGATCTGTGGGACGCGGTCACGGCGTCTATTTGGCTCCTTGATCCAGAGACGGAGGAATTAGTCTGCCGGCAATCTTCGGGACTACACAGCGACGCGCTGCGCGGGTGGCGCATGATGCCGCGCAGCGGGATCGCCGGCTGGGTGGCACGACATGATGAAAACCTAATCGTGCCCGATATTCAAGTCGATGAGCGGCATACTCGCGAGCTGGACGAGCAGATCGGCTTGACTCCACGCGCCATCATTTGCGTCCCTCTCCACATCAAAGAGAAGATGGTTGGCGTGTTACAGGTGTTGGACACCGAAGTGGGAAGATTCGACGAAACCGCGCTCCCTTTACTCGAATCGTTAGCGGCGGTCGCGGCTAACGCCATAGAGAACGCGCGATTGTATCAGCAAGCACAACAGGAGATTGTCAAGCGCGAAGAGGTGGAACGAAGATTACGCGAAAGTGAGGAGATGTTCCACCAAATAGCCGATAATCTACCCGGTGTAGTCTGGTTGAACGACCCCGGCATGAGCCATACGTACTATATTAGCCCCTCCATCGCGGATTATTACGGCGTCTCTCAAGAGAAAGAGTATCAACACCCCGGTTCCTGTTCTGACGCGGTGCATCCCGCCGATTTGGCGAAGACGCTGGAAGCTCTGGAGCTACAGAAACAAGGCTGGGCTACCAGTGTGGAGTACCGCGTCACTCGCCCCGACGGCACGACGCGCTGGATGCTCGACCGCGCCTTTCCGATTAGAGATGAAACGGGCGAAATCAGCCGCGTCGTTGCTATCGCGGTGGATATTACCAAACGAAAACAGACGGAGGACGAACTTTGTGCCGCACTGCACGAAAAGGAGATTCTGTTACAGGAAGTCCACCACCGCGTCAAGAACAACCTACAAATCATCATCAGCCTGCTCGAATTACAAACCGAGTATACTCAGGAACCTAAGGTTTTACACATTCTTCGCGATAGCCAATACCGCATTAGAACGATGGCGCTCGTTCATGAATACCTTTATCAAGCACCTGATCTAACATCCATAGATACTGCGCGGTATATTGACAATTTGACCGGCTATCTGTTTCAGGCTTATGAGAGCCTGTCAAGGGTGAAACTGCGGATAGATGTGCAAGATGTCTTTTTGGACCTTAACGCCGCCATTCCCTGTGGCTTAATCATCAACGAACTGATCTCCAATGCCTTGGAACATGCTTTTCCCGCGGAAAGGACAACCGCGGAGCAATCTGACGAAATTCGTATCGCGTTACAGCCGGAGAGTGAAGACCGCATCGCGTTGATCATCGCGGACAACGGCATCGGTCTTTCCGCGGAGGTAGATCTACAAAATCCCCCCTCTTTGGGATTGGAACTGGTACAGCTACTCACTCGCCAACTTAAGGGCAAAATAGAGGTCGATCGGCGCGACGGAACCGAATTTAAAATAGTCTTCCCATTCTAGCGAAAGGAATTATGATGATGAAATCGCGTATCTTAATAGTCGAAGATGAACAGCTTGTAGCACGGACGGTGGAGAAGCAGTTGACGCGCGCCGGCTATGACATCCCCGCCACCACGTCCACCGGCGAAGAGGCGATACAGTTGGTCGCGGAGCTGCGTCCTGACTTGGTGTTGATGGACATCAAGCTCTCGGGGAAGATGGACGGAGTAGCCGCGGCAGAGCATATTCGCACTCACTTCGATATTCCGGTGATCTATCTGACCGCGTACACCGATGATAAAACCATAAAACGCGCCAAGATTACGGAGCCGTTCGGCTACGTCGTCAAGCCTTTTTCCGACAAGGAATTGTGCAGCACGATTGAGATGGCGCTGTACAAATACGAATTGGAGCAGAAGCTGCGAGAGAGCGAGGCGCGCTACCGCGCCCTCTCCGAACTCACTTCCGATTTCGCGTACAGCGTGCACATTGAGCCGAACGGGGCACTACGCGGAGAATGGGCGACGGAGGCGTTCACGCAGGTAGTCGCGCTCGATATTAACGGCACAGAGGTGCCTGGCGATTGGAGAAAGGTGATCTATCCCGCCGATTTGCCCAAGGTTCTGCGACATACGCAAAAGGTCATCTTCGGCGAAAAAGATACTGCCGAATTTCGCATCATCTCCAGAGAGGGTGACGTACTTTGGGTGCGCAATTACGCCCGTCCAGAATGGGATGAAGGCAAAAACCGCGTCGTGCGTATCATCGGCGCGGCGCAGGACATCACAGAGCAGAAGCGCGCGGAGGATAAAATACGCCGCGAGAGGGATTTCGCGGAGAGCTTGATTGAAACCGCGCAGGTGATTATTCTGGTACTCGATAAAGAGGGGCGCATCGTCCGCTTCAACCCCTACCTGGAGGAGATCTCGGGCTATCGGCTCGCGGAGGCGCGGGGAAAAGATTGGTTTGACACCTTTCTGCCGCCGTGCGATCACGATAAGATAAGGGAACTGTTCACTACCGCGGTCAGCGATATTCAGACGCGCGGTAACGTCAACCCCATTATGACCAAAAATGGGCGCGAACGGCAGATTGAATGGTATGATAAGACTCTCAAGGATGAACATGGCGCTTTTGTCGGGTTGTTGGCGGTGGGGCAAGATGTCACCGCGCGATTGCACGCCGCGCAAGCACTGCGGCAATCAGAGTTCGAGAAGTCGTTAATTCTCGGCACGGTAACGGATATGGTGGCTTTTTACGAAAGTCGCGAACTGGAGATCGTCTGGACTAACAAGGCGTCGGTAGATTCGGTCGGTTTAACAACTGAAGATTTAATCGGACATCACTGTTATGAGATTTGGCATCATCGCGCCGCGCCCTGCGTGGGTTGTCCGGTGCTCAAAGCCTTTGAGAGTGGGGAATATCAAGAAGCGGAGATGATCACTCCTGACAATCGGTTTTGGGAACTGCGCGCCTATCCGGCTACAGACGAAAAGGGGCACCTCATTGGGGTGGTCGAGATTGGGCATAATATCACCGCGCGCAAACGCGCCGAAGCGGCGCGCGAGGAACAACGCGAGTTACTGAGACAGGTTCTTGATATTAATCCCAATTACATCTTCGTGCGAAATCGCGAAGGGAATTTCACCTTAGTCAACCGCGCCACCGCCGCAGTCTATGGTATGACGGAGCAGGAGATGATCGGCAAGAATTTGCGAGAGTTGCATCCCGATTTGGCAGAGGCGGAGAAATTCCTGCGCGGAGACCAGCAGGTCATGGATACGTTACAAGAGTTGTTGATCCCTGAGGAGAAAGTTACCTACAGATCGGGAGAGAAGCACTGGCACCGCATCGTCAAACGTCCGATTGTGGATAAGGAGGGTGCCGCGAATCAAGTGCTTGTCGTCACTATGGACATCACCGCGCGCCGGGAAGCCGAAGACGCGCTGCGCCAAAAGACGGAGGAACTGACGCGCACCGCCGCGGACCTGCAAAGTTTCGCCTATATAATCTCGCATGACCTGCAAGAGCCGCTGCGAATGATCACCTGCTTCTTGAATTTGCTGAAAGAACAACTGGAAGGACATTTCGATGCCGAAGCTGAGGAGTATATCTACTATGCCATAGATGGCGCGGAACGAATGAAGTCGATGATTGACGGTATTTTGGCTTACTCGCGCGTGGAGACGCGCGGCAAAGAGCTTACCCCAACGGCCAGCGAGGTAGTGCTGGAACGCGTCCTTCGTAGTCTGAAATTCATGATCGCGGAGGGGAACGCGGAGGTCACTTACGATCCGCTCCCCACCGTGCGCGCGGACGCGGTACAATTGACACAACTGTTTCAGAACCTCATCAGCAACGCCATAAAATTCCGCAAAGAGGATGAACTGCCGCAAGTGCACATCGCGGCGATCCCCATAGGCGCGGGGGAAGCGAGTGAATGGCGTTTTTCCGTACGCGATAATGGCATCGGCATAGACGCGAAACAAGCCGACCGCGTTTTCATCATGTTCCAAAGGCTGCACACCGCGGAGGAATATGAGGGATCAGGAATCGGGCTGGCGATATGCAAACGGATTGTAGAAAGACACGGGGGGAAAATCTGGGTCGAATCGCAGCCGGGAGAGGGCGCGACGTTTTATTTCACTCTGCCCGCGGAGTAGTGGTTACAGTACTTACGCAGT
>CAZSIG010000032.1:8959-15739 GCA_964606195.1 uncultured Anaerolineales bacterium | reverse complement strand
CTTACGCAAGTTCAGCATAATTTTACCGCCGAGAGCGCGGAGAACGCCGAGGGGTGAAAGTAGGATTCTATTTGCATAGCAAAACCGACTTCTAATGAACGTTGGTGAGCGCCTACAACCGCGCAAATCATTTCTTCTTTCTTTTCTCCGCGTCCTCGGCGCCCTCTGCGGTAAATTATAGTACGATTTTACGTAAGGCCTAAAAGAAAGAAAATTCGCGTAATTTGTCTATTTGGGGTATTCGTGATCCATATCCAACTCAACTGAACTAGTCCCAGGCAGTGTTGAAAACAAAAAGGTGCGGTACACTCTTCCTTTTTGAAGTCGAGGGATAGTGCGCCGCACCTTTTTTGTCCGCGAGCGTTACTGCGGTTCCGCGACGGTGCTTATCACATTACCCGCTTGATCGAACTCCATGATGAACGTCCAGCCTAGCGCGTCTAGCGTCATGTATTTGATCCATTGATTCGCCTCTTGCGTTATTGTGTACCAAACCCACTGCGACGAGCCACCCGGCGGAATAGTCGGCTGCTGGTCGAGGCTGTCCACCGCGTTTTCCCAGCCGTCCGCTTTTTTGTAGTAGTTGGCATCGACCCACCCGAGCACTTCGTCACCCACCGCGATGTAGAATTTGGGTTGGTAGATGGGAGTTAGGGTTTTGTCCTGCGAGACGTTCTTGGTAACCAGGTCGAGGTGGAAGTAGCGTTTGCCGCCTCCCTCGTCCTCGTAATGCACGTCCGCCGCGCTGAGTTCGAGCGGTGCCTGCTGCTGCACTACCGGCGGGCTGGTGGGCACCGGCGTAGGCGCGGGCTGGGTGGGAGCTACAGTCGGCGCCTCCATTTCCATCTCGATGAAGTTGAAACTATCCAAGAATCTGTCGGTAAATATGTCGAGCGCCCAAGTGTAATCGTCCATGCCGCTCATCATCATGATGGAATACGCCACGTTATCGCGCGCGACCGCGACGAGCAGCATGCCAATCGCGCCCTCCGCTTGGTCATATTTCGCCCCGACTATTGCCGCGGGATAGCCATCAACCTTTTCCTCCGCGGTCTCTACAATCTCGAAGTTGTCAGTTTTTTCCACGAAAGATTCCATGAAAATGTCCGCGACCTCCATAGGTTCCATCGTCGTGCCTAGATTAGTCGCGCTGACGAAGAACCCTACAACCGCGCCGGGAGGCGAGAAGATGACCTGTTTCTCATTCTCCTCGACTTCCCAATCAGCCGGGTACTTGACGCGAAAACCTAGCTCGGAGTTGGCATAGTCTTCTAGTTCTACCTCTGGCGGCTGTGTCGGCGCGGGGGTGGGCATCGCGTCCATCTTGATGAAGTTAAAGCCATCCATGAACTTATCACCGAAAAGCTCAAGTGCCCAGTCGTAATCCTCCGCCGTGCTTACCAGCATAATCGAGTACGCTACGTTGTCACGTGCGACCGCGACGAGCAGCGTCCTCATGTCATTATCCGCCCTTTCGAACGCGCCTTCGACCACAACAGCCGGATAGCCATCGACTTCCTCCTCCGTCGCGTCTGACACTTCGAGGGTTTCGATCTCCTCTTTGAATCCTGCTATGAATATATCCGCGATCTCCGCGGGGGGCATCTCCTTGCTCAAGACGCGAGTATCGACGAAGATACCAACGAGCGTGTCGGGCGCGGAGAAAGTGACCTGTTCCTCATCCTCCTCAACTTCCCAGTCGCTGGGGTAGCCGACTCTGAACCCCAATTTGGAATTAGTATATGCTTCTAATTCTACTTCCTCAGCTTGAAGTCCGCTCAGATCGACCGACTCCTTCAGTTCGAAGAATTCTACCGTCTCCAACATCGCGTCGAGAGTCGGCGCAAAATCCTCGCGCATATCAGCGGGGCTGACGCTGATAATCATCGCGACGCGGTCATCGAACATGGAGATCAACAATCTGCCCGCCATCTCCTGCCCTGTCGCGTCATCCGTACCGGCGAAGTGAACCGCCAACGTGTCTTTGCCCGCCAATTTGGTTCTATCATAGGCGACAACTTCCATGCCCTGCGTGGTTTCGCTTACTATTTCGTCCAACTGTGCCTCTACGTCGTCCAGGTTCTCTATTCCCTCTTCCGCCAGTTCCTCCACGTTCGTGGCTATGACCATGATTACATTAGTGTCTATTTCGTCCGCTTCTAGCGCGGCTTCGTCCGGCGCGATAAAAATCATGCCGAGCATCTCCGCCGTCGCCCAGCCGTCCGGATAGCCGATGGCTACGCCCCCCATCTCACTGCGCACAGGTTCCGCGGCTAAGGGCAGCGCTTCGACGACAGGTTCAGGGGTATTTGTAGGTTCAGGTGTATCAGTCGGCGCGGGGGTATCGGTTGGGGGAACGGGGGTATCAGTTGGGACGGGGGTTGCAGTGGGGGGAACGGGGGTCGCGGTCGGCGGTATGGGGGTAGGAGTTGGGGTTGGCGAGGCACACGCGCTGAGGCTTATCAACACCGCGATCAAGAAAAACATCCAAAAGCTTCTTCGTAACGATTTCATCTTCGCTCTCCTTTTATTTTTACTAACTAAAAAACGCATCTCAAATTTATCCGAGCCTTCTTTTGGGCAATACCCTCCTTTCTGAAACTCAATACAACGACCGCGCCTTTGCGTCTCATCAATAATCACTTAGATATAGTATAATCCAATAGAACACAAAAGACAAGATTTTGCACGAGAAGCATTGCCCCCGCCGAGATATGCAAAAAACACCCGCTTTTATCCTTGTGACAAAAGCGGGTGCTAAGTTCCTCATCGCGGTTAAGGCTTACTTGTTCAAAACCAACTTGAACCCGTCGGCAGTCTCTTGAATCTCCACTTGCCAGCCCTCTTTGCGTGCCATACGGCTCACATTATCCCGCGAGGTGCCGGTTTCTACCAATACTTCAATCGTCCCCTTGCCCTCTTTCTTCATCGCATTGCGGGTAATGATTACCGGTTGGGGGCAAGAAAGCCCACGGGCATCCACTGTCGTTGCCATTTTTGTCTCTCCTTATAACTACTACGCGGGGATTACAATTACAATCCCCGCGAGCTAATATCATATATCGTCCTACTCAAAACTCTCGCGCATGGTAAACCCGATTATCAAGCAAGCGATCAAGCCGATGATGACTGCCGCCATGCCAAATGTCGAGATACCACCCACTTTCACCGCGCCATCGACCAGTGCGTCGGGTTTACCAGCTAGATTGAAATTGTGCGCGAAACCCGCGCCGACGATCATGCCTAATACAAAGATCGCCGCGTCGCCGTCTCCCTCACCGGACATGAAAAGCTGTCGTCCGGGACAACCGCCCGCTAGCGCGAATGCCAAGCCCGCCAACGTCATCCCTAAAAAGTTCCACAGATGGCTGCTGTGTGCCACCGGCTGCGCGCCGATGCCCAGCTTAAATTGTCCCAAAATCAGATTGGTGACGAGCGCGGCGATTACCAGCGCGCCGACGCCGCTGATCAGATGAAAATCTTGAATCAACAGCACATCGCGAACGGAACCCATCGTGCAAAATCGCGTTCGCTGCGCCATAAAACCAATGATCAAGCCCGCGATCAATGAGACGATGAGCGGCGCGTACATTGAGCCAGGTCCTTTTTCGCTGCTGAAAATCGCGCCCCCTTCTGCGAATTGCGGTTGGAATATTGCCAACAGCAGTAAGCCGATCATCAATACCGGCATAATCCAGCCCACCGCCGCGTAGGTCGGGTGGGAACGTCCCAGATTATAGCCGTTGCGCAAGAACCAGACGCCGATGGCGACGCCTGCGGTCAAGCCTGCCAAGCCTAAAATGGCGTTCAAATCGCCGCCGGACAATCGAAACAGCGCCCGCCAGGGGCATCCCAAGAACGCCAGCGCGCCGATCATGGCGAACGCGCCCAATACGAACCGCACTATCGGCGCGGAGCCGACGCGCGCCTTGAATTCTTTGAACAGCAGCGCGGTGATCGTCGCGCCCAGCACGAACCCGATGATCTCCGGGCGGATGTATTGTACCACCGCGGCGCGGTGCAATCCCAACGCCCCCGCGATGTCGCGTTCGAAGCACGCCACGCAGATGCCCATGTTGGGGGGATTGCCGAAGAACTGTAGCAGTGGTGCCAAAATCCCGATAATCGCCCCGGTGACGATGATGCCGAGGCGCGTCGATAGAAACTCAGAAACTCTCTCCATTGTTCTCTCCTTATCCTATATAATTGTGAAATAGTGTTTATTGGCGCGTACTGCCTACTCCACAGGATAAGGTCGGCGAACCGGAACCAACCGGCGCGGAGAAGCAGTATGCCCTAAATTAGTGACACAACCCGTGTATCGATTGGCTAATCAAATTCAGATATGGCGGACGCGCCATAACAATCGGTAGATATTATCTGGGGTCATCGTCCTGCTCCTCCTTTCCAGCGCACAAATTTTTATCTCCGGCTCTGATAGTGCTACAGTGGCGGTATTTTACCATTTATCTTACCGCGTAGCAAGTTCATTCAAAGTTGTTCCCTAATAAGTTAGGTAGAAAATAGGACGCGGATTTTCGCGGATTAACGCGGATAAATAGCTTAAATCCTGAAAATCCGCGTGAATCCGCGTCCTATACAATTACTTTCCTGTCCAAAACCTTATTGGGGAACAAGTCTATTATTTTCGCTGATTCTTGGGTGATGGCACTGGTTTAGTTGGATTTCATAACCGCGTAGGCATGTTCGCTGGCAATGGTTGACTACGGTTGACCGCGTATAGACTTCCGAAGTTTCGGAAAACTTCGGAAGTCTGGGAAAAGTAATACGATAATTTAACCACTAAGGGCACCAAGGACACTAAGTTTTTTCCATCAATAATGCCCTACGCGGTCAAAAAATGCCATTCAAAGTAAGAATAGCCTTAGTGTTCTTCGTGTTCTTGGTGGTTGAATTGTTATCATTTTAACCACTACTCGAATCCAGGCTTATTCTCTCTGTTGCGCGAGGGAAGTGTATGTAGTAAAATGCCCCCGTTACTTTCAATTAAGGAGATCGCTTGATGAATACAAAGAGGCTGAAACTGCTGTTGATTTTGTTTTCGATTGTGTTACTGATACGTTGCGCCGCGCCACCTGCTGAAACGCCCAAAATTGAAATATTAGACGAAGAATCGCCGGAGAATGCCGCGCCACCACCGGGCTACGACGATAGTATTTGGGCAGACATCGCGGCGGAGGCGCGTGGGCAGACGGTCAATTGGTATATGTGGGGCGGCAGCGACCTCATCAACACTTGGGTGAACGATTACGTCGCCGCGCAGGTGCAGGAACTCTATGGCGTCAAGCTCAACATGGTGCCCGTCTCCGACGCGACCGAGTTCGTGAACAAGGTATTAGGCGAGAAGCAGGCGGGCAGGGATACTGACGGCGCGGTCGACTTAGTCTGGCTCAACGGCGAGAACTTCCGCACTATGCGTCAGGCGGACTTGCTCTACGGTCCTTGGGCGGAGTTTTTGCCCAATTCAATCTACGTCAATTGGAATGACGCGAGCGTCGCCAACGATTTCGGCTTTTCGGTAGAGGGTTACGAGTCGCCCTTCGGCAAGGCGCAAGTGGTGATGGTTTATGACCGCGCGATAATAGCGGAACCGCCCGCGACGATTGATGCCCTAATCGCGTGGATTAAGGCAAACCCGGGCAAGTTCACCTATCCCGCGCCGCCCGATTTTACCGGCAGCGCGTTCGTGCGGCATATCTGCTATTGGGCGACGGGGGGATATGAACAGTTTATGGGGGAGTTTGACCAGACTTTGTTCGATGAGCAGATGCCCGCGTGCTGGGAAGTACTCAACGAGCTTGAGCCATATCTCTGGCGCGAAGGGCAAACTTATCCCGAAACGCACACGCGGCAGCAAGATTTGTTCGCCAACCGCGAGGTCTATTTCGACATGAGCTACAACCCAGCGGAGGCATCGAGTTTGATCGCTCAGGGGAAATATCCCGAAACAACGCGAACTTTCGTCTTTGATACCGGTACGATTGCTAATACGCACTACGTTGCGATACCATATAATTCGCCGCATAAAGCCGCCGCGATGGTCGTCGCGAATTTTCTCATCTCTCCAGAGGCACAGTTGAGCAAGGCACATCCTGACAATTGGGGCGATATGCCCGCGATCGAGGTCACGCGGTTATCCACAGAATGGCAACGTAAGTTCGCCGAACTGCCGCGCGGCGCAGCGACTCTGCCACCTGATGTGTTGGCGGCGCACCGTCTGCCCGAATTACAATCCGCGTGGCTGGTCGCGATGGAGCGCGCGTGGGAGGAGAACGTACTGCGACGATAGTTAAAGAGAGCTTAATCCAAGAATTTCATAAGGAACCATAAAAAATAAGTTTCGTTGACAAACATTCTACAATATGCTATACTGTGTAGCATCTAAAGAAGACGCGGGGGAGTTAAGGTGATTGCGGAAAAATTAATCGGGCAACGCCTGGATAAGTATTTAATTCAAGACATCGTTGGGACAGGGGGAGTCGCGGTGGTCTATCGCGCTTTGGATACCTTGTTACAACGCGAAGTCGCGCTCAAGGTTCTGTTTGTTCAGCCGGGCGTCAGCCAGGAGGTCATTCAGCGCTTTCGGCAGGAGGCGGTCACAGCCGCGCGGCTCGACCACCCGAACATCGTTCCAATTTATGATGTGGGAAAAAAGGACAATCTACTCTACATCGCGATGAAATTGCTGCGCGGCAAATCGCTAAAAATGATATTATTGGAACGGGAGCGAATACCTGTAGATCGCGCGGTAGATATATC
>CAZSIG010000032.1:3353-8859 GCA_964606195.1 uncultured Anaerolineales bacterium | reverse complement strand
CCCGCACCTTCGCAATTGATGGGTAAAGTTCCTCTTTCCCCCGCGTTGGAGACGGTGATCATGCGCGCTCTGGCTAAAAGTCCAGACGAGCGATTCGCCAACGCTAATGAGTTCGCCGCGGGACTGCGCGGTGTCAAGGATGGCACCATGATGCAGCCGAGCACTGAAGCGCGGCAACCTTACGAGGAAGAGAAGCCGCAGAAAAAGCAGCCCGCGTTTTTCATGGTCACGGTGTCGCTTATGGTGATGTTGATCGTGATATTATTTGTGTTTATCGGAGTACTTAGTTGGGAGAGCGGGATATTACCGAATTTATTGGGCAGAGAACTCCCTTCTCCCACAGCAGTAGTAATGAATTTCACAGAAACACCTGATCCATCTCTCTATCCGTCTCAAGAACCGAGTGGAGGCACCCCTGCCGCGGCGTTCGCGGAGGTCAATGTACAAGCGGCGAACGTGCGGCGCGGACCAGGGATGAACTATGACATCATCGGGTGGGCGAAAGAGGGCGAGAAGTTGCCGATCGGGGCATATAATCCGAGTCGTGATTGGTTACAGGTTTCGTATACTACCGCGGCGGGCGAGGTCATGGGGTGGATGTCTGTATCGATAGTCAGGGTAGAGGGAGATGCCGCGAATATTCCTGTCACACAGAATATACCACCTTCACCGACGCCGGTGCCCACCGAGACCGCGACGGATACGCCGCAGCCGACCGAGACGCCGACTGAGACCGCGACCCCCACACCATCACCTACATCGCCGCCGCCAACTATCGTAGTGGACGATTTTTCGTGTACTATTGCCCCGCGTGAGCCGTTCCTCTCGTTATGGGTAGGTACTGATACAGTGCGCGAAAAATTAGGCTGCCCGACGGAGAGAGGGGTGAGCACTCACGGAATTGTGCAATCGTTCCAGCAAGGTGTCGCCCTAGAACGCGCCGACACGCGCATCATCTATTTCCTGTACGGCGCGGGGGAGTGGTGGGACGATTTCCTAGATACTTGGACGAGCAGCCAGCCTGAGCAGTTAGGGATGACGCCGCCCTCTGATGATCTCTTAGAGCCGAAACGCGGCATCGGCATGATCTGGCGCGAGAATCTAGGCGGCGCGAATGGACAGTTTGCTTGGGCGACCGCGCCAGAAGAGAGAATCAACAGCGAGATACAAAAGTTTTCGGGGGGCTTAATCTTTGCTAATCACACCGATGAGGTGATGTACGTTATGTATAATGAGAATGACACTTTTGAACAGTACGCGTTGAGTGAATAGGCAAATGACCATGATATTCTCGTTGTTTTTCATTTGCTGGAGGTGTTTAAATGAGTACCTGTGACCGCTGCAAACACGGTCCATCACAGATAGTTGAGGGGTTCCATGTAGAGCAAGAGCCAAGTTTATTCGCGTACGAGGAAGAGGCGCAAATATTCGCGTCAAGTGGTACTATATGTGAAAAGTATGACTTGGAGCAACCACTTGAGCTAATTGGAAATGAGATCACACCGGATAGCTGTCCCTGTTTTGAGGATAAAGGCAATCCGCTGGTTAGATGTGCGCGGTGTGGCGAATTAACGCCCATCTCTTGTCATTCTCTCAATGACGCGGGCGAGAGTATCTGCGCGCATTGTTTGAAAGGGGATGTCTGGTGTTTGACGCAGTGTAACGGCGACGCGGAGCGGCTACAGTGTGCACATTGGGTCTGGTTACATCACGAGGCGATGAAAATTAGTGATGCCGCTTCGCCGTGGCGAGAGAAACCTGCTGTGGAGACGCCTGAAGGAATGCTCTTCTCACCGATTTCTAATGACCAAAGTGATGAACGCGGCGCGGTAGAAGGCTTTGGCACTATCTCAAAAGATAAGAAGATTGATGTGGCTTTAGGTATTCTGATGAACATGGAGGAGCAACGCCCTCACGATGGCCCAGACGTGCATACTCATAACCGGCGCAGCGTTGGGTTCGTAGCTTTGGGAAACTATGATCTGGCTCTGGCAGACCTGGAACGCGCGATCGCCCTCAATCCCGACTACGCGCCCTCGTATTTCAATCGCGGTAATATTTACGCCAGCATCGGCGATTTCGAGCAGGCGTTGGTAGATTACAATCGCGCCATACAATTGGATGAGAGTGACGCGCATTACTATTTGCATCGCGGGCGAGTTAATGCGGAGCTACAACACTTCGCGGTCGCGGTCGAGAATTACGAACGGGTTATCGAACTCGACCCCATGTTGGTCGAGGCATATTTCTGGATGGGCGTGGCGCATTTTGAACTTGGGGAATACGAGAAAGCGGTCGTTGACTACACCACTTTGCTTGAGTATGTGCCGAATATGATAGAGGCACATCTGAGTCGCGGGCGCACTTACGTCGCGTTGGACGAATATCAACAGGCACTGGCTGATTACGATAAGGTGATAGACCTTGATCCCCATAATATCGCTGGATACGACCAGCGCGCTCAGGTTTTCGCTTTGTTGAGCCTTTTCGACCGTGCTCTCGATGATTTTAGCTCAGCCCTAGAACTGAATCCCGATTCCGCGTTGATCTATGCCCATCGCGGGCGCATATACGCCAGCATGAACAAGTTCGATGAAGCAATTGACGACCTCACCAGAGCAACGGAACTGGATCCCTATTCTCCCGAACCTTATCTCTGGCAAGCGGGAGTCTACATGAGCCTACATCGGCTACCGCAAGCGATCGCGGTTCTAAATCGCGCGGCGGAGATAGCCCCCGACTACGCCCTCGTGTATGCGCGGCGCGGTGATGCTTATCTGGCGATGGATACCAAACGCCGCGCCTTAACTGACTATACTCGCGCTATAACTCTGGATCCTACGCTGGATGAAGCGTATCATCATCGCGGCATCGCCCATAGTTTGCTAGATCACTACGAAAAGGCGTTAGAGGATCTCTCGCGCGCCGTCGAACTGACTGATCCAGAGGATCCGTGGTTGTACTTCACGCGCGGTAACGTCTATGCCGAGATGGGGAAGTTCAATGCCGCTATCGCTGATTATACACGCGCGATCAAGCTATATCCCGCTATATCCAACTTCTACACCGGACGCGGCAACATCTACGCGGAGTTACAAAAGTACCAACTAGCGCTTGCAGATCTAACGCTCGCTATCGAATTGGAGACGAATAATGCGCGCAATTACGCGGCGCGCGGCGCGGTGTATGCCGAGATGGGCAAGTACACGTTAGCTTTGGCAGATTACAACAAGGCTGTCGAGCTAGATTCAGAGTCGGAGGATATTCTCAACAATCGCGCGCGCGTTCTGGTTTTGATGCACAGATATGCTCAGGCAATTGAGGATTTCAACCGCGCCATCGAACTGAACGAGTACTATTTGGAGGCTTATTATCGGCGCGGTGAAGTGTATCACGAAGATCTCAGGAATCTCTATCGTTTCAATCTGCCGATTACTTACCAGTTCGATATAAGCGCAAAAGAACGGGAGAGGTGGCTGACGCTCTCGCAGGCTGATGAGCAGCAATTGCCGCAAAGTTCTGAGGGAGTTCTGCATATAGTACGCGAGAAATACTTGCAAACTTTGATAGAACGTTACGATTTGGCGGACATTGTGAGTGAGATCATCTGGATCAGCGCGGCAGATGCCGCGCTCGCCGATTTGGGTGAGATCGCGCTGTTCAGCATTTGGGATATAGAGACCAACAAAGCCAAAATTTTCTTCCATTGCGCGGTTCAAGATTACATGGAGAGCAGTTGGTATCAAATCGCGGATTTCAGCATCTCGCACGAGAGGTTTCTCATCAGGAAGCTGGCGGCAGTGGCTAAAAGCGATGTGTCGCGACAGGTCTTGGCTACTTATGTGCGCGGCAGGGCGCGCGATTGGGAACGATACGCTTATCTTCATAATCTACAACCGGACAATCTATTTGCGCTGGGCATTTCACCGGATACCCAACTCGTATGCCGCGCCTGGAATGAACTCATTCTATCTGTCGTGGATAGTGAAATTGGCAGAGAGCAGATGGAAGAGATACTGAAGTCGTATCGAAGCATCTACGGCTTGGGAACTTACGAACGATTGTTCTTGAATACCCCGCGCTTGTTAGAGCTACGTATTCACGATATGGAGCAAGAGGAATACTACGATGCTGAATCGGTAGATGTCCAAACGGCTGTCCAGCAATTCACAGAACGCATCGAGCTAGACCCTTATTCTGCACAGAATTATGAGCGGCGCGGGCTGTTCTATCTGCTCTTTACGGATAACTACGAAGCCGCGTTGGTCGATTTCTCCCACGCTATAGAGTTGGATCCGAACAACTCTAGTTATTACTACCATCGCGGTACGGCGTTCTTTCTTTGTGATGAGTATGCTGCGGCTGTCGCGGATTTTGATCGCGTGCTGGCGGAAATGCCTGAACAAGCGGGAGTGCACGCGCGGCGCGGCGAGGCGCATCTCGAATTGGGAAATAGTCAAAGCGCGATTATCGATTTCACTAAAGCGATTGAATTAGACGCTGGTGTAGCTGATTATTATCTAGGTCGTGCTAATGCGTATACTAACGAGAAAGAATACGAAGATGCACTGAGCGATTTTACGATGGGCATCGAGTTGGATCCTGAACAAACAGAGGCTTATTTCCAACGCCACGTGATTTACAAGCAGTTGGGACGCCCGTTGGACGCTTTGGCAGATTTGGAAGAGGTATTTGACATTCACGGAGACTTAGACTATCTAGACATCGCGCCTGATCTGCCCATACTTTATTACTATCGCGCCCATAGGAAAGTCTATATTGAGAAGGATTACTACGCCGCGTTAGATGATCTGAGTCAAGCCTTGAATTTATATCCAGAATACGACGACGCTTATCACCTACGCTCTCACTGTTACACAGAACTAGAAGACTATGAAGCCGCCATCGCGGATTTGAAACGCGCTTTAGAAATCAATCCTGATAATCCCAATCATTATAATTGTCTGGCGTATATTTATGCCGATTTGCTCAAGACGAACTTAGAAGAGGCGACTGAATTGGCATGGCAAGCGGTGGACGCGGAGCCAGATAACGCGCACTTTTTAGATACACTGGGATGGATATATTACCTGCGCGGTATGTGGGCAGAGGCTTATGACATTCTAAGCCAATCCGCCGCGGCGTTGCCGGACAATACGGAAGTGCAAAAACATTGGCACGCGGTACAATTGCGCCTACAAGGACATGAGGAGATTAAAAAGGGGGGACGTTCCTCTGTCATAACTACAGATCCATATATGCAGATGTCAGGAAAAGGTGAATGAATGAGAATGTCGCGGTGCACGTTGGTTTTTATGACAATAGTTACAATAATCAGTTTGTTGCTGGGGGGTTGCGGAGGTAAGCCTACTTCAACCCCTGAACCGGTCGCGTCTGAGGAGGTGGAGGCTCAAGCGGTTGACTTGGAGAATGCCGCCGCGGTGGTCGAGGGCGAGATCATGGCAGTCATGGGCAGCGCTCCCCCGCAATTGAGCGTTATGACCGC
>CAZSIG010000032.1:1499-3253 GCA_964606195.1 uncultured Anaerolineales bacterium | reverse complement strand
CGCGCCGCGCGCGAAGCCCAAGCCAGACAGCAAGCAGAAGCGGAGATAGCGCGTCTCCAAGCCGAACTAGCCCGACTGCGCGGTCAGGAGTGACAAAGCCCGCTTTGTCGCCAATAGAACAGGAGCGAATGTTTTGGCTCTGCGGAATATAACCTCAACGGCGCGTAAATATTGGGGCGTACTGATTGTAGCGCTCTTTTTAATAGGATACGCCGCGTTTCAAGCCACACATCTACAATTCTTCATGTTCGATACCGACGAAGGTATCATCCTCATGCAGTCCAAAATGCTGGCATTAGGTTACCCTCTGTATACCCAAATTTGGACGGAACATCCCCCATTGCTCTTCGCGATCATTGCCACCGCGTTCAAGCTGTTCGGACATTCCGCGCAAATAGGCAGGCTGGTCATTCTAGGACATACGCTGATCGCGTTATCAGCTATAGCCATACTGATACGCGAAATTGACGGGGATTGGTTCGGCGTGGTTGGCGGCTTGGCATTACTCTCCATCGCGCCCAGTTTCTTCGGACAAGCGCGCGCGGTCATGCGCACTTTGCCCGGTATGGCATGGGCGACCCTCGCGCTAGCATTCGCGCTATATTACCGCCGCACTCATAAACGTAGGTGGTTAGTGCTCTCCGGATTGAGTATGGTGACGAGCTTGTTGATCAAACTCATCACTGTACCGACTCTGGGGGCTATCGGCTTAATCATTCTGATACCGCGCTCAGATGAAACAGCGCGGTGGCGGCAGTGGTGGCGGCGTGTCTTTGCAGATGGATTGTTACTCTTCGTGGTGATGATTGTGCCATCCTTGCTCACGTTGTTTGCCTTCAACGCGCCTGCACTCATCGAATCGGTTTTCGCGAGATACTTTGGCTACCAGCAGAAATTCACGCTCGATTGGCAAGGCAATATTCGCGCCACGCTACGCTACCTTGTGAAGGATAATTTCCCGATATTCGCGCTGGCGCTGATCGCATTATTACCTACTAAAGTTCGTAAAAACCGTGCCGCGATTATCCCTAATCTTAGATCTAACTGGTTTGAAATCCCCTCCGCGCTTATATTGATTGTGTGGTTTTGTGCTAACTTCACGACGATCATTCTCAACAAACCCCGCTGGCAGCACCATTCACTGATTTTGCTGGTCAACCTCGCGGTGTTCGCCGGGCTAGGGTTGACGAAACTCAAAACTCTATTAACCGAGCGGCGATTGATCACTAACCTACGCGGCTACACCTACATTTTGACGTTCTCCGCCGCGTTAATCGCGCTGGGCGCGCAGAGATTGCCTGAAATGTTGAGAACGGATTGGCGCATAGCCCGCGAGCAGCCGCATCCTGAAGTTATGCACGCGGTAGAGTTGGTGCGTGGGAACAGCGCGCCTGACGATTTCATCGTCTCTGAGTTTCAGATGATCCCCTTCTACGCGGAGCGGTTGATGCCCCCGGAGATAACCAACACCTCTGAAAAACGGATTCTAGGGGGCGATTTGACGGGACAAGACATAATTCGCTATACAAAGGAATATGACGCGCCGCTGGTGGTATTGTGGGCGTCCCGAATTCGCCTTCTACCCGATTATCTCGCGTGGTTGGATTGTCATTATCCGGTCGAACATCAATGGAAACCATTGCAAGAGATTCGGCTGCCGCGTGAGCAGGACATCGCCATCTCGCACCCTTTGCACATCTCATTTGGTGATTACGCCCAGCCCCAAATCGAGCTATTAGGTTACGCGGCGTCGC
>CAZSIG010000032.1:0-1399 GCA_964606195.1 uncultured Anaerolineales bacterium | reverse complement strand
GCGCGATCCCCCCCGGCTTGACACACGACGAAGGCTTTTACGGCATTGACGCCTTGAGCATCGTCCAACGCGGCAACTGGCGCATCTTTTACGAGGGCAACAGCGGAAACGAGCCGCTGTTTTTCTATCTCCAAGCGATCGCGATATGGCTGTGGGGCATTTCGCCCTTTTCCTTGCGCGTCTTTCCCGCGTTCGTCGGCATTCTGACCGTTCCCAGCGTTTACCTGCTCACTAAAAAACTCTACGGCGCGCGCCACCGCGTCCCCGTTTTCACCGCGGCGGTGCTGGCAGTCATGTACTGGCACGTCCACTTCAGCCGTATGGGCTTACGTGCCATCACGCTGCCGTTGGTCGAGACCTGGATGTTCTACTTCTTCTGGCGCGCCTGGCGTGGCGGTAGACGGCGCGACTTTGTGTTCAGCGGCTTTTTCTTGGGACTGAGCGCATACACCTTCACGTCGGCGCGACTGCTGCCGCTGATTCTGGTGATAATCGCGGGAGGCAGTCTGTTAACGAGCTTATCTTCGCAAAACCGCCTAACCTCCCGCAGGTTTCCTAACCTGCGGGAGGTTAGGCAGGAGAAGGGCAAATTACGCGGCTTCACGCTGCTCGTTCTTGCCTCAATATTGACCTTCTCCCCGTTAGGTTACTACTTCTTGACCCATTCGCGCGCCTTCGTCTACCGCGCCGGACAGGTCGCCGCGACGACCGACATCATATTGCCCAACGCGGTCAAATCGCTCCTGATGTTCTTCACCATCGGCGATCAATATTGGGCGCACAGCGTCGCCGGGCGCCCAATATTGGACGGCATCATGGCATTCTTCTTCGTCATCGGCTTAGTGCGCGTCTTGACGCGCTTTCGGAAAGCCGAATACGCGTTTCTCCCTCTCTGGATCGGCGTGATGCTGCTCTCGACGATCCTCTCCGATGATGCCCCGCACGTCCTGCGCGCGCTCGGCGCGGTGCCGCCCGTTGCCATTACCATCGCGCTGGGAATAGACATAATCTACAAATGGGCGCATAGCAAATGGCAAGCAGTGGAGAATGTTTTGGTGTATGCTCTCTGTCTATTTATCCTTCTGACTAGCGGGATTATCACTTATCACACCTATTTTCTCATTTGGGCGCGGCATCCCGAAGTCGCTGCCGCGTTTGAGACAGACCGAATCGCGCTGGTCAATCGCGTCGTGGAATTGTCGCGGCGCGGCGACGTATTTTTCCCACTGAAGCCATACCGCAATCCGGTAACGCATTTCTTGCTGTCGAAGTATTTTCCGCGCAGGCAACCGGTCATGGAACTGCCCGCGTCCGATGCCGCGTGTTTCGTAGTATCACCCGGTTTCGCCCAGACACTGGATTGGGTGATGCTCAGTCCTGACGATGAGACCGTGTATAT
>CAZSIG010000031.1:5067-15777 GCA_964606195.1 uncultured Anaerolineales bacterium | reverse complement strand
GGCCCAGCGCGGAGTTTTGCACCGAATCCGGCGGGCTACAATCCCCACTATCACTTCAAATTGGCGATTGAGGCGGGGTGTAATGCCTACGCCGCGCCGTTGGGGTTCTTGGAAGCGGGCGCGGCGAAGTTCGCCGGACAGGTACCGCTCATCCTCAAGCTCAACAGCCACGACGTTTTGTATGGTGAGCCAGACCCGATGGGCGCGCAAACCGCGTCGGTCGAGGACGCGCTACGCTTGGGCTGTGCGGCGATCGGCTATACAATCTATCCCGGTACCGCCGACCGCCGATTTTTGTACGAGCAACTGCGCGAATTGGCGTTGGAAGCCAAATCTGTAGGACTGGCAGTAGTCGTATGGTCATACCCACGCGGTAGCAATTTGAGCAAAGAGGACGAGACAGGAATCGATGTAGTTACCTATGCCGCGCAAATCGCGGCGCAACTTGGAGCACACATTATCAAAGTCAAGCTACCATCCGAGCATATTGCGCTGGATAAAGCGCGCAAGGTTTACGAAGAAGAGAATATTCCAATCAACACGCTGACCGACCGCGTGCGCCATGTGGTACAAAGCGCGTTCGACGGACGGCGCATCGTCATCTTCTCCGGCGGGGCGAAAAAGGGTGACGCCGCGGTTTTCGACGAGATACGCGCCATTCGCGATGGTGGCGGTTTCGGCTCGATTATCGGGCGCAACTCATTCCAACGTTCTTGGGACGACGCGTTGGAATTTCTCAACATGGTCATGGGCATCTACGCGGGCGAGATTGAGTAAGCAGCTATCAGCATTTAGCGGCCAGCTTTCAGCCAATTGGCATGATTGGCAAGACTTACACAGACAAAGGGGTGACAGCCCCACCGCGTTGGTCATCACGGTCATTCGTAGCCAAAACCAGCCAACGCGGGGGGCTTTCTACCCATTTGAACACAAACTGCATAAGTCCTGATTGGAAATAGTTTTTCAACCACAAAGGGCGCGAAGAAACTCTAAGCTGACCCATTCTTTAGGAGAAGAAATCATGTTACTAGCCGGAGATATTGGCGGGACGAAGGTTAATTTAGCACTTTTTTCATCGAAGAAGAACCTAACTCCCGAAGTTGAAAAAACGTACAAGAGTTCCAAGTTTCCTGACTTGGAAACAATTATTCTGAAATTCCTGAACAAAACTGGTGCGCAAGTTGATCGCGCCGTTTTCGGTGTCGCGGGCCCCGTCACCGATGGCGAATCGCAAATTACCAACCTGCCCTGGTTCATCAGCGAGAAATCGCTACGAGAAGCGATGAAAATCGACGCAGTGAAACTGCTCAATGACCTGGAGGCAACGGGACATGGCGTGCTCGCGCTTCCGCCCGATGATTTAGAGCAGATTAACGACGTGAAACCGCGCAGTAGCGGCACCAAAGCGGTTATCGCGCCCGGCACCGGCTTGGGAGAAGCAGTATTGTTTCACAATGGGGATAAGTACCACGTCATCGCGTCGGAGGGAGGGCATACTGATTTTGGTCCCAATAATCTGTTTGAAATCGAACTGCTGCAATATTTATTGGGTAAATTTGGACATGTCAGTTACGAGCGGATTTGCTCCGGTTCGGGCTTACCTCATATATACGAATACCTGAAAGAGAATCGCTTCGCAACAGAACTATCAGAAGTGATGGAGGAATTGGACGCGGCACCAGACCCCACTCCCGTAATCGTCACCAAAGCGATGTCGAGAGAGAGCGAACTGTGTATCGCGACTCTCAACGCCTTCGTCTCCATTTTAGGCGCGGAGGCGGGCAACCTAACATTGAAAGTGATGGCGATGGGCGGTGTCTATCTCGGCGGGGGCATCCCACCGCGCATTCTGTCCAAACTCAAAGACGGCACATTCATGGCAGCATTCGTCAACAAGGGGAGGTTCGCGGATGACCTGGCGCATGTGCCGGTGTACGTCATTCTCAATGACAAGACCGCGCTGCTCGGTGCGGCGAGTTATGGATTTGGGATGGATGTGTGATAGTTATAAACTTCAGCGGTCAGCTTTCAACCTGTTTTACAGCAAAGGTTGGAAGCTGACCGCTTTTTTAGAGAGGAGATTTGTATGGAATATGTGACACTTGGCAAAACCGGCGTTCAAGTCTCGCGATTATGCTTCGGGACGATGTCATTCGGCGGCGACGCGGACGAGCGCGAATCCGCGGCGATGTTTCACCACTGCCGCGATATGGGCATCAATTTCTTCGACACCGCGAATGTTTACAATGGGGGACTTTCTGAAGAGATTCTAGGCGGGCTAATCAAGGGATGCCGCGATAAACTGGTAATCGCGAGCAAGGTGAACTTTCCCACCGGCGAAGATGTCAACGAAAAGGGACTATCGCGCCGTCATATTCGCTACGCGGTGGAAGCGAGCCTAAAACGATTGAACACCGACTACCTCGACTTCTATTTTGTGCATGGGTTTGACCCGCATACTCCGATGGAAGAAACCCTGCGCGCCCTCGACGATTTGGTGCATCAGGGCAAGGTCTTGTATCTCGGCGTCAGCAACTGGGCAGCGTGGCAAATCGCCCTCGCGCTCGGCATCTCCGCCCGCGCCGGACTGGCGCGGTTCGAGTGTATTCAACCGATGTACAACCTGGTCAAACGCCAAGCAGAAGTGGAGATACTGCCCCTGGCACAAGCAGAACGAATTGGAGTCATCTCGTACAGCCCGTTGGGCGCGGGGCTGCTGACCGGCAAATATGGCGCGCAACGTAAGCCCGAACAGGGCCGTATAGTGGATAATAAGGCTTACGCGCAACGCTACAGTTTGCCAGTGTACTTTGAGGTCGCGGAGCGGTTCACCGCGCACGCTGAAGAACGCGGCGTCAATCCTGTATCATTAGCGGTGGCGTGGGTGATGTCACATTCGGCTATTACCGCGCCGATAATCGGAGCGCGCAACGTGCAGCAGTTGGAAGCATCGCTCGCCGCGCTGGAGATAGAGATGACTCCGGAGTGGCGCGATGAGATTTCCGCGTTATCAGTCGAGCCGCCGCCCGCCACCGACCGTCTGGAGGAGCGCGTTGGCGTTTCCTTCATGGACGACATGAAAAAATGAGCAAAACTGGGTTATTGTTGGAGCGTCGCGGTTGTGACGCTGCCAGAGCAATGACAATCTATTTCTGAACTAGCCCCGTAATCACAGGAGGTATTTCTTTAATTTATGGAGAAACAGACGAGTAACACCGCGATAGTCAATTTCGAGCCATTGGGCAACCGCGTAGAATGCGCGGTTGGAGATACGATATTAGACGCGGCGCGGCGGGCGGGAGTAGCCCTGACCGCGCTGTGTGGCGGAGAGGGCACATGCGGCCGTTGTAAAGTGCGCATACAATCGGGGAAATGCACTCCGCTGACCAAAAGTGAACGGGAGATACTGGGGCAAAAATCGATAGACGCGGAGTATCGACTCGCCTGTAAAACCAAAATCGGTGGAAATCTCACGGTGTATGTGCCACCTGATTCTCTGCGGACGAAGCAGCGATTGCAGATAGAAGAGCGCGATGTAGCACTGACGGTGGTGCCACCAGTACAATCTTTTCCGGTTCAACTCCCACCCGCAGAACTCGGCGACCTCCGCGCCGATACACTGCGATTGCGCGAAGGATTGCAGCAGGAACACGAGTTGTCGGGAATAAGACTAGATTTCGCGGTGCTGCATCGCTTTTCCTCACAGCTCAGGGAGTACGAGTGGCGCGGAACGGCGCATATTCGACTTGATGGCAGCAATGAGTTAGTGCGATTTGGACACCCAGGAGAACGCGCGGTAGGTATGGCGGTCGATTTGGGAACTACGAAAATCGCCGCGTATCTTGTCGAACTGGAAACGGGACGCACTTTAGCGGCTGAAGGCTTGATGAACCCGCAAGTCGCTTTCGGTGAAGATGTGATGGCGCGCATCACCTACGCGATGAAAAGCGAGGAGAATGCTCGCGAACTACAGCGCAACGCGGTAGAAGCCTTGAACGAGTTGGCGCGCGGGCTTTGTGATCAAGTTGGGCGAAGCGTGGAGGAAATAGTTGAGGCGGTAGTAGTGGGAAACACCGCGATGCACCATCTGTTCTTGCGGCTTCCTGTATCTCAACTTGGTAAGGCGCCGTATGTTCCCGCCAAAGCAGAAGATACAGATGTAAAAGCGCGCGATATAGGGCTACATATCGCCCCCGGCGCGTATGTGCATCTGCTGCCCAACATCGCGGGCTTCGTCGGAGCAGACCACGTGGCTATGCTCATGGCGACTCGTATACCCGAAGCTGAGGATATCGTATTGGGGCTAGATATCGGCACTAACACCGAAGTTGCCCTTAGAGCAAAGGGAAAGTTGTTCTCCTGCGCGACCGCGTCGGGTCCGGCATTTGAGGGGGCGCATATTCGCGATGGAATGCGCGCCGCGCCGGGCGCCATCGAAAGTGTGAGTGCACAGGGGGAGCAAATTCTGTGGCAGACTATCGAGGATGCGCCGCCAGTAGGGATTTGCGGTTCCGGTATCCTAGACGCGGTAGCCGCTTTGCGGAGAATTGGAATTTTAGGTAAAACGGGTAATATGGTATCTCATCAGCGCGTGAATAAGGACAACGGAATACCATATTTCGTTTTAGTGAACGCGAAAGAGAGCGGGCGAGAGCGAGAGGTAGTTATAACGCGCAAGGATGTAGAGGCAGTACAATTGGCGAAGGGCGCGATTAGGGCAGGGATTGAAATCCTGATGCGCGAGGCGGGAATTACCAGCGGTGAGATTGACCGCGTCGTCCTCGCAGGAGCTTTTGGGACGTATTTGAAAGTGGAAAGTGCTTTAGATATTGGATTACTACCGCCGGTTCCCGCGAGGAAAGTGGAGCAGGTGGGCAATTCGGCGGGACAAGGGGCAAAAATGGCACTCGTCTCGCTTGACGAACGCGAAAGAGCGCGCCACGTGGCGCGCTCGTCACAATATATAGAATTGACCACCGTCCCCGAATTTACTAGCGAGTTTGCTAAGGCTTTATATCTCAGTCCCCACGCATAAAATTCGCAGGGGCAAATCAGAGGGTTCGCCCTTTAGATTATTTTACTCAGGTGCCCGGCACTTTCCGAAGTGCCGGGCACCTTATCACATTTGGGCGCAAAACCGTTACGTTTCACGTCTCCCCCGCGAGCATCTCTGCCTCGATTTTTTGACGTGTGAAGCCGGTGCGCCACATGAACCACACGCCCGCTAATGTTTCGGTCGTCCATAACGCGGCGTGCAAGACTAGCATGTAGCTCCCCGCGATATTCTCGTTGATTTTGGCAATATTGCTCAGCACCCAGAAGCCGGGCGTGTCGAAAGTCCCCAGATTTGCCGCGCCACTCGGCAGTGCAGTCCCCAGATTCGCCGCGCCGGACATCAACAATAGATGATGCAAACTGACACCGAAGCCGAAGCAGTTCATCACTAGGCGATACATGAGCAGTTCACATACCCACACCATAATCGCGCTGAGCAGCACCATTGTCAGAGTTACCGGGCTTTTCACCGACGCGAAACCGTTGATGAAATGATCCGCTATACTGGTGAACAGCTCGCGAAATCGTTCGGGCACGAGGTGTTCATTGAACCAGTTGATGATGCGGCGCGTTAGTGTGGGAAAGATGACCAAAAAATATATTCCCGCGAGAGCTACGCCGAATACCGCTACGCCGAAATAGAACGCCTGCCTCAGCAATCCTTCCGGTATACCCCCGATAGCCGCGGCAACCAGTAGAAAAATAATCATCGTTATGCCATCGAAGGTGCGCTCGACGATGAGCGAAGCCGCGCCGACCGCGGCGTGTACTCCGTTGCGCCGATAGAGCAGGTAGACGCGCACCCCTTCACCGATGCGCAGAGGCAGAATATTGTTCGCCGCGCGCCCTATTGCCATCGTCGGCAGCAGTTCACCGAAGGATATTTTTTTATCGTGGTGTAACAGAATTATCCAACGCACAGTGCGAAACGATAACGCGCCTAGATATGAAATCACTGCGGGGACGAGCCATAGATACTGCGCGGTTCGCAAGGCATCCCATACAGAGGCTACGCGCAACTCTTTCACCGCGAGGAACAGAAAAACTATGCTGACTGCCGCCCCCAGCCAGGATTGCCAGTTGCGTTTGATAGTGGTCGCTTGACTCATTAAAAAATTTCCTCCAGTTAAGGGACACTGATTTACGCTGATTTTCACTGATTGAACTTGTGCAAGTTCACAATAATTTCACCGCGCCCTCCGCGTCCTCGGTGGTAAAAATACACCGAACTTGCGTAAGTTCTAAAATTATGACAAAAATCAGTGTTCATCTGTGTCCGATGTTAAGCAGTAGTATACCAAACTTGAGGGGAAGTTGCAATACGCGAGAAGCTTGGTTGATTCGCCGATATGTGGTATAATCAGCGCGGTAGTTTGCCAAATGGCAGGAAAAAAAATTTGCTATGGAGTTGACGATGACGAAGATAAAAGAGGATTTGATTACGATTACAAACCCGCGATCGCAGGTCGCGGAGGCTTATCGCTCACTGCGAACTAATTTAGAGTTTTCGAGTTTAGATGAGCCTATTCACACGATGGTGGTCACGTCGGCAGGTATGAACGAGGGAAAATCTACCACGCTGGCGAATCTGGCGGTGACTATGGCGCAGGCAGGTAAGCGCGTCGTCTTGGTGGACGCCGATTTGCGCCGTCCCTCGTTACACACTTTGTTTGATAAGCAGAACAACGTTGGTTTGACCAATATGGTCGTAGATGACGCGATGATGGATAAACCGCCACTTCAGGAAACTGAAGTTGAGAATCTGTTTTTGATTACTAGTGGAATATTGCCCCCCAACCCCGCGGAGGTGGTTGGCTCGCGGCGTATGGAAGAGATAATCCAAAAACTGCTGGAGAAGGTAGATGTGATACTCTTCGACACCCCGCCGGTCATTGCTGTAACCGACGCCGCGTTGTTGGCTTCTAAGGTGGATGGGGTATTGTTAGTGGTGCGAGCGGGTAGCACTAAGCGCGATCACGCGCGCCGCGCGAAGAAATTGCTGGAGAAGGTCAACGCGCGCCTGATCGGCGCGGTTTTGAACAACGTGTCGTTGGATGCCCAGATGTATGGGTATTATGCGTGAGACGTAATGCGTAAAACGTGAAACGTGACGCGTAAATTAGCACGAATAAGCAAAAAATTGGTGGAAATTCGTGAAATTAGTGGCAGATTTTTCCTCGTCCCCCCGAAATTATTGGGACTTCTGCTCTAACATATCTTCTTCCATACGCGCTAGGGCGCGGGCTACTTCGGAGACCGCGACGCGTTGTTTACGATAGAAATCGGACTCGCTCATGGCGAGGCGGTTGATTATCTCGCGCACCTTGCGCCCTTCGATGAATTTCAGGTCGAGGATGTTGAACAGCAGCCAGTCCGCGGTGGTCATCCGTCTTTGCCCCTCGGGACGTAAACTTTCGATTGCCTGATCGAGAACGGCGCGTAGGGCTTTGGTGGGATTGTTGTCATGTTGGCCTAGTTGTTGTTGTACAATTTGCAGATTGGTTAGCGGACTTTTACTCAAATTAGGTCCTCCCCAGTAATGGGAGAGGGCTTTTTTTACTAGGCGCGGAAATTCAGGAGTGTATAAGGGGTTTTCTGGGGCTTGTTCATCTCCCGATTCAGTGATGTAGTGCGGTGTGCCACGCCAGCGTTGTAACTGTTCGATCTCGGGAATAATGTGTTGCAGCGAGGCGAACACGTGCTGTTGCAGTTGACGGTCTTCCAGCGCCATCTCGGCTTGATGAATAAGCTGGTTGACCGCGTCGTTTTGTTTGGACGGAAGTGGAGTTCGAAGCCAAGGGGCTTCTATTAACAAAGTGCCTAACTGCTGGTCGCGCGATTTCGTGCGCAGGGGAATGATCCAATGCCCATTGAAGGACAGGATTTGGAAGTCAAACTCTGGTATAACTAATTCGGCGGCTTTGTCTAAATGTGCCAAAGTTTCCGCGCTGGAGGTGAGCAGCGAGTCTACCATTTCTGGCATCCCGCTGGTGGCTTCCGCCTCTAGTTTGTCGTTCTCACGCACCAAAACGACGCCGGTGCGCACGCGTAGTAGGTCACATAGCGCGGTGAGGACATTTTCCAATAGTTGCTTGAGGTCGGTGGTGGTCAATAAGCGAGTGTCCAGCTTTTGAATCCAGCTAATCTCAGCTTGATCTTGGCTGTGGAGGACGCGGTCGATTAGCGGTTTAGCCAGATTGATCGCGCCTTGTAAGATGGAGATAGTCCCGATGACCGCGATGATTAGCATGGTGTCGCGCGGTATGCCCCAAATCCTCTCCACGTGAGGAATGGTCAGCATTACGATTATGACGCACGTACCTACAAAGGGGCCGCGCAACAAGTAATGAACGAGGGTATGTTTAACCACGCGGTCGGGGGTCAATACGCCATAATAAGCGATGCTGTAAGCCATGACGACGATCATAAACGCGACGCCGATGCCGCCGATGAAAGATAAGACGAATACGCGAGTTAGCGAGAGTATGTCGCTGGCGATAAGCAAATAGGGAAAGACGCTCAAGCCCGGCGCGATGAACGCCAAAGTAAGATAGGTCATGCGCCGCCGCGAAGTGGGCGTGAGACACCGTCCCCGCGCGCGCCAGATATTGAAGACGCTCCATAATGAGACGACGAAGAAGTAGACGGCAAAGAGAGGAAAATAGCGCCCTGCGGAGAAGCGGAAGATTTGGCGCACTTGTATGCCGTCGGTGATGATGAGATCTGTGAACGCGGCGAGGAGTAAGAACAGCGCGCTTACTAGAGACGCAATACGTACTGCGAAGAAGCGAAAGGGAGATAGCGAGTTGGTGGTGCGAAGTAGCGCGTCGGAGAGATAGAGATACACAGCGGGGATGAACGCGATGCCAATCCATTGGATTTTCAACCAGAATGCTGCCGCTTCAAATGAAGTGACCAGAAACAGCACGATATCGCCCAAATAGACGATGGAGAGAAAGCTGAGCAGGGTGGCGAAGGCGCGCGCGACGGGGCTGCGCAGGTTGTGGGTTAAAATATAAATTAGTAGGGAGAAAACCAAAATAGCGTTCGCGGAGGCGATGATCAGATTAGCTAAAGCTAATATGGCTTCCGGTAGGGTTCCGTAGTTCATCTATTGAACTCAATCAGAAGTGAGGTAACCACAAAGAACACCAAGAGCACTAAGAAATTTAATGAACAGGCATGAACGCGTATGATGGCTAATAAAAGATGTCTTAGTGATTCTTCGTGCTCTTTGTGGTTGAAAAAACTATTTCCAAATAATGTCTGTTTTTTATCCGGTTACAAGGAGCGCGAAGTAATACACCAGAGGTAGCGAGAATAAGATGCTGTCCAGACGGTCTAATAGCCCTCCATGTCCGGGGATAAGCTGCCCCGCGTCTTTCACGGCGGTCTGGCGTTTGAAGAAGGAGATGGTCAAATCGCCCATGGTCGCGGTGATGGGGATTAGTAGTCCCAAAATCATGCCCTGAGAGAAGGTGATGCCGGTGACCGGTGCGAGCAAGGTGATGGAGAACCACGCGACCACCGCGCCGCCGATAGTGCCCTCCCACGTTTTATAGGGACTGAGACGCGGAAAAGCGGGATGCCGCCCCAGCCATTTGCCGAAGACGTAGGCAAAGCCATCGTTCATCCAGATGCCGATGAGCGCGAGACAACACCACTCCAAGCCTAATGGCAGAGCGCGCAGCAGAATGGCGTATGCGCCGAGCCAGCCCAGAAGTATCCCCCCCGCCATATTCAACGCCCAATTTAGTAGCGGTGTTACCGCGCCGGGTATCCAGATGTACCAGAGCAGCGATAGAAAGATGACCGCCGCGACGCCGGGTTTGAGCAACGATGGGTTCGGTAATCCCGCGTCTATCATCGGCACACTTGCCAGCGCGGTAATTAAAAAGAGCGAAATCTGGTACCCTTTGTGGCGCATCATGTGGGAGAACTCGTAACAACCGATGATTACTCCGCTTAATGCCAGCCCGAAGAACCAGATTTTGCCCTTAAATAGTATCCATGCCAGTGGCGGCAATAGAATAATGGCACTGAGTGCGCGTTTACTCAAGCTACTCAATGCTTTTTACCTCTCCAAAATTTCTTCCTCTTTGGCTTCGCCGATATTATCGATCTCTTCGATATATTTATCGGTCAACTCTTGCATCTCCTCTTTACTGCGATAATAATCATCCTCGGAGATGAGTTTCTCTTCTTCGAGGTCTTTCAAATCCTTTAACCCGTCGCGGCGCCAGTTGCGCACCGTGACGCGCGCCTCTTCAAGACGTTTGTGTACCATTTTTACCAATTCTTTGCGCCGCTCCTCAGTCAATTCGGGAATGGGAAGTCGAATGACTTTGCCGTCGTTGTTCGGAGTCAAGTTCACATCTGATTTGTAGATCGCCTTTTCGATCAGCGGCAGCGATTGGGGATCCCATGGTTTCACCACTAGCAGGCGCGCTTCCGGCGCGGAGATGGACGCCATTTGCATTAACGGGGTAGGAACACCATAATAATCCACCGTCACGCGTTGCAGCAACATAGGCGAGGCGCGCCCGGTGCGAATGACATTCAAGTCGTTCTTTAGCGCGTCAATGCTTTTCTTCATTTCCATTTCTGTTTCTCTTAAAACCTCTTTGAACATTTTCACCCTCCCTTCTTAAACGA
>CAZSIG010000031.1:0-4967 GCA_964606195.1 uncultured Anaerolineales bacterium | reverse complement strand
CGACTAATCAGCGTCCCCACTTTCTCGCCCAAAATGGCGCGTTCGATGCTATCGGTTTTCTTCAAGTCAAACACAATTATGGGTAGATCGTTATCCATACAAAGCGACAACGCGGTATTATCCAAAATCTGGCCATGATTCATCGCCCGCACATAGTCGATATGCTCAAATTTCTGCGCATCGGGATTGATCAACGGATCAGCATCATACACACCGTCAACTTTGGTCGCCTTCAACAGCACCTCCGCGTTGATTTCCATCGCCCGTAACGCGGCGGCGGTATCGGTTGTGAAATACGGGCTGCCGGTGCCCGCGCCGAAGATGACCACGCGCCCCTTCTCCAGATGCCGTAGGGCGCGTAACCTGATATACGGCTCCGCGACGGCGTGCATCGCGATGGCGGTCTGCACTCTGGTGGTTATGCCGCTGCGCTCCAGCGCGTCTTGCAAGGCGAGAGCGTTGATACAGGTCGCCAACATCCCCATATAATCAGCCGCGGCACGATCCATGCCCCGCGCCAGCGTTGCCTGTCCGCGCCAGATATTGCCGCCGCCGATGACGATTGCCAGACTGACATCGTGCTTCTTCACCTTGCGAATCTTGTTCGCGACCTCTTCCGCTCTATTCGGGTCGATGCCGAACCCCTCCGCACCGGATAGAGATTCGCCCCCCATCTTGAGCAAGACTCGTCGATACTTTATCTCTGTCATAATTTTCCGATTACGCGGTAAGGGCGAGATATATCTCGCCCTTACATCAATATTTACTATAAGTTTTTATTGCCCGCCCAAGCTAAACCGCGCGAACCGCCCGATGACGATGTTCTCCCCCAACTCCGCGATAGCCTCAGTGATCAAATCCTGAATCGTCTTTGCATCATCTTTGATGTACGGCTGATGCAGCAGACAAACCTCCTCGTAATATTTGCCGAGTTTACCCTCAATGATCTTCTCTCTGATGTGTTCAGGCTTGCCAGGATCAATATCTGCTAAGAATCCCTTCTTGATACTCACTAATTCCGGCTCTGGAATATCCTCAGGGTTGAGGTATTCCGGTTTCATCGCGGCGATCTGCAGCGCGATCTCATGTGCCAAGTCCGTAAACTGATCTGTATGAGCTACGAAGTCGGTCTCACAATTTAGCTCCAGCAACACCCCGACGCGCCCGCCCGCGTGAATGTAGGACATAATCACTCCCTCTTCCGCGGCGCGGTCGGCGCGTTTGACCGCCTTCGCGATCCCTTGCTCGCGCAATATCTCGATCGCCTTTTCTATATCGCCCTCTGCTTCTTTCAGCGCGTTACGACAATCTAGCACGCCCGCGCCGGTTCGTTCCCTTAAATCCTTTATCGTTTCAGTGGTAATCTTCATCAGTTATGCTGTCTCCTCATCATCGTTTTCTTCTTCGTGATCTTCAACTTCCTCTTCCTCTTCCTCGTAGTCTGCTTCGTAGTTTTCATCCTCTTCTTCCGCGACCTCTTCATCTTCTTCGTAACTATCGCGAACTTCTATATAGTCTTCATCCTCTTCTTCATAGTAAGTCTCATCTTCTAATTTACCCTCGCGTTCCTCGATTTCGCGAGCGCGTAGGGCGTATTCGTCATACGCTGCCTCAGAGGTTTCTAAGTTCTCCTCCTCAGCCAGAAACGCTTCTCGCATCTGCTGCCCTTCAAGTACCGCGTCTGCTATCTTCTCGGTGATAAGTTTGATAGCCCGAATCGCGTCATCATTGGCAGGGATAATGTAGTCGATGAGGTCAGGATCGCTGTTGCTGTCTATCATCGCAACGGTGGGTATTTCCAAAATCTGCGCTTCATGCACCGCTAGATGTTCACGGCGCGTGTCCACGATGAAGACCATGTCGGGGAGTTGCTTCATGGTACGAATACCCCCCAGTTTACTTTCCAACTTCTCGATCTCGCGATTTAACCCCAATGCCTCTTTCTTGATTAACAGATCGAACTCGCCGCGTTCGCGCCGCTCTTCAAGATTGATCATATAATCAATTCGCTGTTTGATAGTTCGAAAATTAGTCAAAGTTCCACCCAGCCAACGATTGTTAACGTAGGGCATTCCACACCGCGTCGCCTCCGTCGCGATTGTGTCCTGAGCCTGTTTCTTCGTCCCGACGAAAAGGACTACTCTTCCTTCGCTCACAACATCGCGCACCGCGATGTAGGCTCTATCCAGCAGTGGAATGGTCTGTTGTAAGTCTATGATGTGAATCCCATTCCGCTCGGTAAAAATAAAGGGACGCATTTTGGGGTTCCATCGCTGTGTACGATGACCGAAATGCACTCCTGACTCCAATAAAGCTTTCATTGATACTATAGGCACTCTAAAATCCTCCTGATTATAGTTATTCTTCCACCTCTATCGTTCTGTCCAAG
This sequence comes from uncultured Anaerolineales bacterium, assembly GCA_964606195.1. Taxonomy (GTDB): domain Bacteria; phylum Chloroflexota; class Anaerolineae; order CAZSIG01; family CAZSIG01; genus CAZSIG01. The sequence continues at coordinate 2,578 of CAZSIG010000031.1, read as the reverse complement.
AACTGCCGCGCCGCTATCGGCGCGAACAGCACTTCCTGAACAGTTAAGAAGTGTGCTTAGTAAAAAACGCGGCGACTGTTAGCCGCCGAACAGCGAATATTATAACACAATTCTCTAAATCCGCAAAACTTTGCGAAAGTTATATATCTTTACACGTCCCCCCTTCACAAAAAAGTAGAGGTGACCACTAGATCACCTCTACTTCACTCAATCAAATCAAACCACGCGGCGCATTACTTCTTGGAGATGTAATCGGTCAGATCCGCGGTGCGACAGCTATACCCCCATTCGTTATCGTACCAGGTCACTACTTTGACTAAATTATCGCCCATGACCATACAAGAATCGACGTCGATAATCGAGGAGCGCGGGTCACCTTTGAAATCCATCGAAACCAACGGCTCTTCGGATACTCCCAGATACCCCTTCATGCGTCCTTCCGCTGCCTCTTTGAACTTGGCGACCAATTCTTCCATCGTCACTGGTTTTTCTACCTGCATGATGCAGTCCACCACCGAGACGGTTGGGGTAGGCACGCGAATTGCCATGCCGTCGAATTTCCCTTTGAGATCGGGGATCACCAACGCGACCGCCTTCGCCGCGCCTGTCGTCGTCGGAATCATGTTCAATGCCGCGGCGCGCGCCCGGCGCAAATCCTTGTGCGGTAGATCCAAAATCTTCTGGTCGTTGGTGTAAGAGTGAATCGTGGTCATCAAGCCGCCGAGAATAGTGTAGTTATCGTGGACGACCTTCGCCGCTGGGGCGAGACAGTTGGTCGTGCAAGACGCGTTGGAGAGCACATCGTGGTTCGCGGGATCGTACTCATCCTCGTTGACGCCCAACACAATCGTCTTATCTTCGTTCTTCGCTGGCGCGGAGATGATCACCTTCTTCGCACCCGACTTGGTGATATGCTCGCGGGCGACATTCCCATCGCGAAACGCGCCGGTCGCTTCGATCACCACATCTACACCCATATTGCCCCAAGGCATCGCGCCCGGGCCATCTTTGATACAGAGCACTTTGACCGCCTTGCCGTTGACGACCATGTTATCGCCATCGACCTCCACCGTGCCAGGGAACTTGCCGTAGTTCGAGTCGTACTTGAACAGATGTACCATCGTGTCGATGTTGCCCAAGTCATTGACCGCGACGACTTCCATATCATTCGGATAGTAGTCCATCATCGCCTTCAACACCTGGCGACCAATCCGCCCAAATCCATTAATACCAACTTTTACTGCCATTTTCGTTTTACCTCCTCGTGAGTAAATTATGAATTAACGTATCTGTCGAATATTATAGCATATAATCAGTCAAGTGAAAAATCACGCGGTCAGCATCTCCATAAAGGAGACGGCTATATTACAGGCGCACCTTTTATAGGTGCGTCTATTCCACCTCCGCATACTTCGCGATTCCCCGAATATCCTCCGGCATATCCGCCTCATAACGCGGCAGATACTTTCGCAATCAGTTTACAAAAAGTGTCCCGCACTGTGGAAGTGCGGGACACTTTGTTACTTCTTTCTTACCAAATCCGCAACCCTGAAATGTGGCTCGCGGTATCTCCCAAAGAACTGAGTCATACTAGTCAGCTTTAATATCTGGCGAAACGGCGCGTAGCGTTGTCCCGCTGAGTGCAGCGCGGCTACCCCCATGATGGTCACGATGTAGGCGAGCACGTCGGTGCCAAATTTCACCAGCGGTTGCAGCAGGGGAATTCGCGCCATCTGGGGCGGCAGGTATTGAGTTACGCGCTTACCGGCGCCGATGGGCAGCGAGGTCAGCGCGATCGCGGTGACGACGGGGATTAGCGAGACGTGAATGGCGCGCTGTGGGCAGAGGTTCAAGCAGCGCATACATTGTTCGCAGTTCCAGCTCCACACCGGATGACCATCTCTCAACTTTACCGCGCCTACCGGGCAGTAGCGGGCGCATAGTCCGCAGGAATTGCAATTATTATCATAACTGAACACCTTGCCCAGAAAGCGGTGTCCGAACAGACCAAAGAAAAAACTGGTCGGCGCGGCGATTGGCGCCAGCGCGTAGTAAATCGGACCGGCGATTGGTCCCGGCCAGGGCGGCGCGAAACGTGGTCTATGATCACCGCGCAGCACTCGCACAACAAAACCGCACACTGTCTCCTCCGCTGCGGCGTATATCGCTTCGGCATTATCTCCACTGGGGGGATTAACGACCGCCGTCCAGTTCGCGGGCATATCGATCCCCTGTCCCCCGATGATTTTATAACCCTTGCGGCGTAAGCTCCAGCAACCTTGTGCCAACGCGGCGCCTTCGTAGCCGGGGATGCCGGTACTCATCGCACCGCGGCTAATTAGCACGAACGCGCTTTTTCCCTCGGCGCGGGGTAGCGTGGGCATAAACCGCGCCACGATAGCGGGCAGTCCGAACCCGTAGACAGGCGCGGTGAAACCATGTATCGCGTAACTATCGTGCTCCTCCGCCAAGCCATTTTCGAGGTTTCTGACAGCGGTCTCAAATCCCGCGTTGGCGAACTCCGCGGCGGTCAGCTCGGCAATTCTTTTGGAGTTGCCCGTGCCACTGAAATAGTACA
>CAZSIG010000030.1:11555-15827 GCA_964606195.1 uncultured Anaerolineales bacterium | reverse complement strand
TATTAACCGCTCTCACCGGTGGCGTTCCCGACCGCCTGCCGGTGACGACCCACCACATTCAAGATTATTTTCGCGCCACCTACATGGATGGCAAAACCGATGTCGAGATTTTCGATCATTTCGGCTTAGATGCCATCCATTGGACCGCGCCGCATCGTCCCGTCTCATCTAACGGTGACTACTACGATCCCACGCAGGGCGAGACTGGCAATCCGCGATTTAGCAAACGCATCGTCAGCGATGACTGGCGCATCACCGCGGAACCTCTATCCAATTCGGATTACGAAACCACGCGGTACACCATCACTACCCCGAAGGGCGCGCTGACGATGGTTTTGCAGCGTAACGAATACACCGCGTGGGTATCTGAGCATCTCATCAAAGAAAAACGGGACATCGACATCATTGGTGAATATGTCACCGCGCCCCAGTGCGACGTTGAGCAGGTCAACCGCGAGGCGGAAGCCTTCGGGGAACGCGGGATAATTCGCGGGCACATCCCCGGCTTTGATTTGTACGGACAGCCGGGATGTTGGCAAGATGCCGCGGTCCTCGTCGGCATCGAAAAATTGATTCTGGCGACCTTCGATGATCCGCAGTGGGTGCATGAACTGCTAGACATCCTTTACCGTCGCAAGGAAACTTACATCCGCTCCCTCAAAGGCGCGAAGTACGATATACTAGAACTGGGCGGCGGCGACGCGTCGACGACCATCATTTCCCCTAAGATTTTTCGGAAGTTCGTCGCGCCCTATGATAGCAAACTCATCGCCCTGGCGCACGAAGCCGGGCAGCGGATCTCCTATCACACCTGCGGCGGCATGATGCCGATTCTCGAAGACATCGCCGCGATGAAGCCCGACGCGATGGAGACCTTCACTCCCCCGGAGATGGGCGCGGATGTGCGGCTGGCAGAAGCGAAACAGCGCATTGGTGACAAAGTCTGCATGATCGGCGGTTTTAATCAAGTTCACTACCTCATAAACTGCGCGGAAGAAAAGACTAGGGCAGAAGTGCAGCGTTGTTTCGCTGAAGCGGGACCAGGCGGGGGATATATCCTAAGCCCCTCAGATCATTTCTTCGACGCGGAACCCAGCTTGCTGGCTGCCTTCGCCGCCGAAGCGCGTCAATGCGTGTATTCGGTAGATAGTAGACAGTAGACGGTTTAAGGTGACGGGCATTTGCTTAATACCGCCCTTGAATGCCCATGAACGCGGATGGAGACTTCCGAAGTTTTCCGAAACTTCGGAAGTCTGAAATTTGCGTAAGATACCCTGTTATGGTAAACCGCGCTACCGCGTAGGGGATAATGCTGTGTAGGGCGGCTGCGAGAAAATCCTATTTAGAGGCTTTAGCAAGATACAATCCGCGAAAATCCGCGTTAATCCGCGTCCAAAAATTAGTGAAAATTCGTGCAATTAGTGGCAAAAAGCCCAAGACGGAGTATTATCAAACCATGCCCAAACGTAAACCGAAAGACCTCGAACGCAGTCCCGACCTACCACACGACTGGATCGCGCGCCAACTTGACCGCGTCGCGCAGTTCGTCTACTATGACCCTATTGACCTCTCCCCCTGGCAATACCGCCGCGCCCGGCTGATCGCCCCCGGCGAGTACGAGTACCTGAATCCCGATTGGGGCACCATTCAACTCGGCGAGCAGTGGGGCGGTCCCGACACCACCGCGTTCTTTCGCAAGACGATAAAGATTCCCGCGAGCCACGCCAGCCCCGATACCGCGCTCGACATTTTTCTCGACGGCGGCGAGGCACAGCTCAGCATTGATGGGTATCCCTGGCAAGGTCTCGATTGGCATCGCAGCCTGATACCGCTGGGCGAATTCGCCCAGGCGGGACGCGAACTAGAGCTTGGTATAGAGGCGTTCATCATCAATTATCCCTATGACGAACGGCGACATGACCAGCGCGATATGCACCGCTTCGCGCGGGCGCGTCTGCTGAAACGCGACCGCGAACTAGAGGCATTCCTCTACGACGCCCGCTTCGTGCTCGATGCTTACCTCAGCTACTGGTGCAGCGACGCCAATCGCGAGATCGAAGACTTTCTGCTGTATCATTTGAAGGAAGCCTGCCGCGCCATCGGTCCCCATATCAGCACGCGCACCGAAGCCCGCGCGGCTGCCGCCCACGCCCGGCGTATTCTCCGCGAAAGCATCTTCGAAAGCGACGCCTATCGCCCCCAGGGCAAGATTAGCATCTGTGCCCATTCCCACCTTGACATCGTTTACCTCTGGTCGATAAAGGAGACGTTTCGCAAAAACTGCCGTACCGCGACCAATATGCTCAGCCTTATGCGAGAGTACCCGGAATATCGTTTCAGCTACAGCCAGCCATATCTATATGAAAAGTTGAAAGAAATGTACCCCGCGGTCTTCGAGGAAATTCGCCAGCGAGTTCGCGAGGGCAGATGGGAAGTGATCGGCGCGATGTACGTCGAACCTGATGGCAACCTGCTCGGCCCCGAGAGTTTGGTGCGGCAGATCCTCTTCGGCAAGCGGTTTCTCCGCGCGGAATTCGACATCGAGGCGGAGACCTGCTGGCTGCCAGATGTGTTCGGTGTGATGTACACCCTACCGCAGGTGTTGCGCAAGTCCGGTATAAAATACTTCACCACCGCCAAGCTGAATATCTGGAACGATACCAACGTCTTTCCCCACGATACCTTCCGCTGGCGCGGTCCGGATGGTAGTGAAGTTATCGTCCACTTTCCTGCCACGCATTTCGCGCAGAGCTTTGAGGCTGATAACCTGCGCCGCCACTGGCGCGACTTTCGCGAGAAAAATACGGTCGGCGAAAACCTCTTCATCTACGGATGGGGTGATGGCGGCGGTGGACCAACTCGCGAGATGGTGGAGGCGAGTTTGCGGACAAGCAGCTTTCCCGGTCTACCGCGTGGAGAAATCGAGTTCGCCGAAGAGTTTTTCGGGAGACTTGACGATAAAGTAGATCAGCTAGCGGTTTGGGACGACGAACTCTACCTCGAAGCGCATCGCGGTACCTACACCACCAAGAGCGATCTCAAACGCCAAAACCGCAAGGTCGAATTGTTATACCGCGACGCGGAGATTCTCAGCTCTATGGCTTGGCTGTACGGCGGCGGGCGCGTACAGGAGCGACTTAACGAAGGGTGGAAGCTGATTCTCTTGCACCAATTCCATGACACACTCCCCGGCACTCACTGCCCCGCCGGCGTCCTCGATGTCAAACGCGACTACGAGACCGCCTTCGCCATCGGTAACGCGGTACGCGAGGAAGCTATATCCTTTCTGACGCGGCATCTCGACCGCGCGGCAGCAGCCAACGATCTAATCATCTTTAACACGCTCTCGTGGCAGCGCGCCGCGCTGGTCGAGACTGAGCTTCGCGAAGATAAGGCAGCGGTGCGCATCGCGAATGGAGAGCTTTTGCCCGTGCAGCACTACGCGGGGCGCACGTGGTTTCGCGTCCCCGCGCTTCCACCTCTCGGCTGGACGGTGGCTGCCTTTGCCGATTCGCCTGTGGAAAAGTTCGCGGAGACTGCTACGTTTGTCGATAATGTGATTGACACTCCCCTCTATCGAATCGAACTCGACCGCGCGGGCAATCTAGCGCGCATTTACGATAAAGTCAACGACCGCGAGGTACTCTCTGCCCCCGGCAACGTCTTTCAGCTCTTCGAGGATGACCCCGGATACAAATTCAGCGCGTGGGACATCGCCTATCACTTCGAGGAGTACGAATATCCCGTTCGGCAAATCTCCCCCTGGCGAGTCGTCGCCAATGGGCAGCTCTTCGCGGTCTTCGTCAGCAAGTGGCAGGCACTGGATGCCACCATCGAGCAGGAAATGTGGCTCTACGCCGATGACCCGCGTATTGATTTTCATACTCAAGTGGCGTGGTGTGAACAGCAAAAGCTACTGAAGGTGGCGTTTCCCCTCGCGGTTCGCACTCGCCGCGCGACCTACGATCTGCCCTTCGGACACATCGAGCGCGCTACTCATCGCAACACGAGTTGGGAACAGGCGAAGTTCGAGGTGTGTGGACACAAGTGGGCGGATCTCTCGGAAGGCGACTACGGCGCGGCACTCCTCAACGATTGCAAATATGGCTACGATGCGCGCGAGAACGTATTGCGCCTCTCTCTCCTGCGGTGTCCGATTCGTCCCGACTGTGGGAGCGACCAGGGCGCACACGAATTTACCTACTCGCTGTTGCCCCACGCGGGGAATTGGCGGCAGGCGCAGGTTGATCGGCGCGGATACGAACTGAACAT
>CAZSIG010000030.1:7007-11455 GCA_964606195.1 uncultured Anaerolineales bacterium | reverse complement strand
TCAACGGCGCGGCGGAGACCGATCTTCTGGAGGAGAAGCCGCAGATAGTGGAACTGTCTGAACATCGCGGTTTCACCACTCACTATACCCCTTATGAGATCAAAACTCACCGCCTTGACTTCGCGCGGTGATAGTGATGGGTAGGGCTTTCTCAAAGCCGCGCAACCTCCCGCAGGTTGGGACAAAAGAGCCTTGCTCTAGTAGGAAACTCAAACCTGCGGGAGGTTTTTACCGGTTATACTTTGAGAAAGCCCTAAGTGACAGGTATCCGAAGCGCGCTTTAGTGTCTTGCTTGACAAATAGTTGCGCGTTGGTTTATACTTGCGATTGTTATGTTGAATATGAAAGAGCTTATCAAAGTATGACCCAAAAGCAACCCACCTCTGTTGACGTAGCCCGATTAGCCGGCGTAGCCCAATCGACGGTATCGCGCTCCTTCGATCCGAATTCGCGTATTTCCACCGAGACGCGCGAGCGCGTGATGACTGCCGCCGCGACGTTGGGATACCAACCCAACGTCATTGCCCGCAGTCTAATCACTCAGCGCACGGACATCGTCGGCATCGTCATGGCGAATCTCACCTCCAGCCATTTCTATCCCAACATTCTGGAACGCTTCACCCATCGATTACAGGAGATGGGCAAAAAGGTTTTGCTACTCAATGCCCCTCCTGATCGCACTGTAGATGAAATGTTGCCCCAAGTACTTGGCTACCAAGTTGACGCCCTAATCATCGCGTCTATGACCCCCGGCAACGAGACTATCGATGTGAGCAGCCGCGGGGGTAGACCCGTCATTCTGTTCAACCGCTTTGTGACCGACACGAGCGCGAGTGTGGTCTGTTGTGACAATGTCCAGGGCGGACGACTAGTCGCGAATTTTTTGCTCGATGCTGGACACATGCGTATCGCGTATATCGCCGGACCAGAAAATACCACTACCAATCTCATGCGCGAAAAAGGATTTATAGATCAACTGCATGAGCGCGGTTACATCGAAGTTATTCGCGAGCAGGCTGACTATAGCTACGAAGCTGGTCGCGAAGCCGCCCGCCGTTTATTAACCGGCGACAACTCGCCTGAAGCGATCTTTTGCGCCGCGGACATCATCGCTCTCGGCGTGATGGATACAGCGCGGTACGAATTGGGGATCCAGATTCCGAATGACCTTTCCATCGTCGGTTTCGATGATATTCCCCTAGCCGAATGGTCAGCCTATAACCTGACCACCATTCGCCAGCCGGTGGACGAGATGATTACCGCGACGCTGGAGCTACTGGAGCGCGACGACGAGGAAACGCAGGATGGCGAAGTGAGATTATTACCAGTAGAGCTAGTCGTGCGCGGTTCGGCAAAGGTGTAATCGCGAATACTTGCACTTTTTTCAGACTTCCGAAGTTTTCCGAAACTTCGGAAGTCTATGCGCGGTCAACCGTAGTCAACAATTGCTCATGAGCATGCCCGCGCGGTTATCAAATTCAACTGAACCAGTCCTAATTTGACTCTCGCGGGGCTTAACCTGTATAATCCAGTAGTGGTTAAATGGTAAATGATAGTTAAAATGCTAACTATTCAACTACCAAGGACACCAAGAACTCTAAGGTGATCTTTACTTCGGATGATAGTTTTTGACCGCGTATGAGTATTATTGACCGAAAAATTCTTGGTGCTCTTGGTGCTCTTAGTGGTTAAATTATCGTATTACTTTTCCCTATTACTTACTACTTTACCACTACTGAAATTCGTGCAATTAGTGGCAAACTCTTCTTTGTTATGGAAAATAACGAACTTTTATATTGGTTATCTATAACCTTTTCCGAGAACCTCAGCCTCCGCCGCGTCAAACCTGTGGTGATGGAGTGGTGCATCGAACAGGGCGAACCACTGGCAACGTTGTTCGAGCTATCACCAGATGAGCTCACCGCGCAATTCGACCTGACCGCGACCGAAGCCGCGCAGTTGTTAGAGGTGGGTAAAACCGCGCCTGACTACGCCTCGTTAGTTGCCAAGCTGACGGAGCGGGAGATCAAAGTATTGACACGCCCAGAGGCGCGCTACCCCCGACAATGGATAGATTCGCTGCCGCCGCTCCACCAGCCGCTCGTCATCTTCTATCGCGGCGATTTCTTTATTCTGGACGAACCCAGCGCGGCGTTAGTCGGCAGTCGCGAGCCGAATGATATGATGCAAACTTACGTTCGCGACCTCGCGGCGGGCTTGGCAATAGAGGGCGTCACCATCGCGAGCGGGTACGCGCCGGGCGTCGATCGTCTCGCCTTTGACAGCGCGCTGGAGGTGGCGGATGGCTGCACAATCGCAGTATTGCCACAGGGCTTTTTCACCGTGCAGCAGACGTTACAAAAATGGACGCCCCTGCTCGACGGCGGGCGCGTGTTGGTATTCAGCCCTTTCCATCCCGAAACTCAACCAACAGAAATTTTGGCAGAGGCGCGTAATCAATTAGTGACCGCGTTGGCGAACATGATATTCTTGTGTGAAGTTACGGGCGCGCAGATCGATGAGGAGATGAACCAACGAATTAACGCGTGGGTTGGAGCGGGGAAAAAGGTGTTTGTGCGCGATGGGGATACTACTGTAGAGGAGACTCTGGAACAGATGCGCGGGGTATTAGCCAATGAGCGCAGAATCGAGGAACAAGACGCGGTGTACGAAGAAGATGCCGATTTCAACGAGGAAGATTTGCCCGACGTGCCGCCGATTGACGGCGAAACCGCGCTGGACATTTTAGAAAAGGGAGGCAAAGTGCCGCAAGCCTTACGCGCGCGCTTGAAGAAACGCGGTTCAGAATAGTCAGCGGATTAAGCGGATTTAGCAAATCTTTAACAAATAAGACTTACACAAACCACGCGGTAATTAACCGCAGAGAGCGCGAAGAACGCGAAGTTTTCTCAAAGGAATAATTTTGATCCCAGCATACGCGGTCATAGCCAATCATTGAAAGTCATATTTTTTAGACGACAAAAGTTATATCAAAAACTCTGCGCTCTCGGCGTGCTCGGCGGTAAAAAATACCCCGAAGTTGCGTAAGTCCTAGCGAATTAACACAGGGCGCAATCCCCATTGCGCCGTCCTTTTATCAATAAAAAAGCTCCCCGCGAGTTCCAAGCTCGCGGGGAGCTTCGTCATTTCTACCGCACTTTACTCAACATACTCCCGATAGCCTGCTTCATAATGACCGGTAAATAGACGCGGTTAGGATAACTGCCGATGGGGTAAGGATTGGGGGTATAAGTTGGAATGGGTGTCCGCGTCGCGCAGCCCGGTTCGGGATAGGGACCACAGGTGGGTTGCGGCGAGGGCGTAGTGGGCGCCGTCCCTTTGCTGGCGTACAGGCGATAGCTGGTATCACAATCGCCGCGCCCGTAATTATGCCGCGCCCTGACATAAGGCCACAAACTCATCTGCGGCGCGGTCCATTGCACCGCGCGTAAGCCGGTCGCCAAGATGCTCCCATCCATCGCGACCACCTCCAGCACCGTTTGCGCCTCCGCTCCGTAATCGTCTGTCCAGAAATAGATCGTCTCCCCCGCGTCGAGGCGGCAGGGTCCCTCCCAATCCACATCGTTGGCGATGTGGAAATTGTGTTCCTGCGCCGTCCAGGGACAGGGACCGGCGTCCGCGTAGTTATCATCCGGTTCGTAACTATCGGGCGCGCACGCGGGCGTACCGGGCGTCGGCGTGGGCGTCAGCGTCGCCGGCGTCGGCGTGGGTCCGGGCGCGGCGCTGCCGGTGAACACATTTATCGCGAATTGGCGGTTATCGTACTCGTTGAGCGCGATCACCCCGTCGCCGTCGCTATCCTCGTTGCTCCACAGATTAGAATCCGCGATGACGAACAGATCCCCCGCGCCGATGCGCGCCATCGCCATCATGTATAGATTTTCACCACCTCCTCCAATAGCTGGCGGATTATCAGGGTCATCGAGCACTGGTTCCGCCTCATCTGGCGCCACGCCAATCGCCGCGCCGATAGATGAGTACGAATCGGCATCCCCCCACGCTGTCACGTAGCCCGGATCGAGCACCGAGAGCGACCCCGCGGTGTATTCCACTACTTGATAAACGTCTTGATTCACCGCGTCATTGGAAAACTGATACACGATTGGCCAATCCGCGCGCCCCGCATCATTGTTTGTGAAATCATAGACCAAATCGGCGTTGAACGAGATGCCCGCGCCCAAATCGCCTAACAGCAGATTGAGTTTATCGCGCACGTACTCGCGATACGCGCCGTATTCTCCTACGACGACGAGCCGCCCGCCCCCCTGAATGAACTGCCTGATCGCGGCGACTTCGTTACTGTTATACTCGTGCCAGGGTAGCACAATCGCCAGCGTCCGCGCCGCGCTGATGTCGCCGTAGGTCAACTCGTTGTGTCCGGTGAGCGCGGAGACGCTGTAGCCCACACCATTCAGCGCGTCCACGAG